>DATCIL010000702.1:0-8795 GCA_036507795.1 Anaerolineales bacterium
CCCATCTTGTAAACCGCCTTCATTGCATCGAGTTTGTTCATGTCGTTTCCTTTTTACGTTCCGCCCATGGCCAGGTCGATGTCTCCGATTGGGAACTTGGCGGTATCGCCATTCAGAACCGGCTTGGCAACCGTCAGGGCCTTGAAACCGAGGAAGGTTCCGGCCGTGGATGCGGTGTAAATCACCATGTGAGTCAAATTCGCCCCGGCAACGTAATCGGCAGTGGCTTGCGGGAAAGCCTTCTCGGCATTGTTCGCCGTGGCGGAGCTGGCCGCGGCGTCCCACTGCGCCGCCGTAACCTGTTGGCGCACGTAGCCTCCAGTCGATGGCTCCGTGACGTTCGCTCCGGCCTTTGTCGGCGTGGTCGAGCTCAGGCCTACATACGTCGCAACCGGCGACGTCCAGGTGGTCTTCGCCGTGAAATGGTCAAGAATCGAATTGTCGATTGCGGTTGAAAATGGCATGTGATTTCCTTACTATTTTGGAATCGTGTAAGTCCTCCCGCCTCCGGGAATCGTAAACGTTCTACCGCCGCCTGGAATAGTCCACACATCGGTAATATTCGGATCGAAAGGTACGACAATAATCAGGTTTGTTATCGTCAATGCGGCCAGCCAATCGGCATTCGATTGAAACAGGGCGGCAAGAGTTCGTTCGACGTTAATGTTTCCAGAGAAATCGGCCGTCGCCAGAAAAGCCACGGCTAGAAGCACATCGCCGCCAGTCAATACCGTCAAGGCTGCCAGCCAATCGGCGGTAACATTTACATTTGCCGCCAATGGTCTGTCGGCCCGCAGGAAGGCGAGTAAATCGGCGTTAACATTGAGGTTCGCGGCAATCGGTCTATCGATCCTGGCGAACCCCAAAAGATCGGCAGTGGCTTCGAGGTTCGCTGCCAGTGGCCTGTCTACTCGCAGAAAACTCTCCAGGTCGGCAGTGGAAAGCAGCGATGCGGCTAATAGCACCTCTCCGCCGGTCAAGACGGTAAGAGCCGCCAGCCAGTCGGCATCGATAGTAACGTTGGCTGCCAATGGACGGTCGACGTTGATGTTTCCAGAGAAATCGGCGGTCGCCGACAAGCTTGCCGCTATCGGCCGATCTGCATTGAGATTCGCTCCGAGATCGGCCGTTGCCTGGAGGAACGAGGCAAGGGCTCGGTCGATCCTCGCCATGGCGGCGAAATCGGCACTGACATCGATTGATGCCGCCAGCGTCCGGTCGGCCCTCAGGAACGAGCCGAGATCGGCCGTTGCCTGCATGTTCGCGGCGAACAACTTGTCTCCGCCAACCACATCGCTACATTCGAAATCATCTAATAAAACTCCGGCTGTAGCAGATACATAGAAAGATAATCCAGGATTTCCCGATGCATAAGTAGAATCGGTTCTAGTACCCATCGAAACGCCATTGTGGAAACCCTCTAACGTCGTCCCGGTTACAACTAATTTTATCGTCGCTAAATCGACCCCAACTTGAGAAAAATTAGCTCCTATATGCGTGAATGTCGATCCATTATCGACTCTTTCGATAAAATATGTACCGGTGCCATCGGCGTTTAAACTATATAAATCGCCATCCGAACTACATCTAACAGCAGGTCCACCATATCGATATAAACCGGAAACAAGATCCTTTACAACTTGTGCATATTGATCGTTTGGAAAAGTCCCTTGATAAAAACCTGCCGTATCTGTCTCGGCTACAGCGGATCTACAAGCATTCGAAATTAAATTTACGTTGCCATAGCCGCCGGCTCCAGGTGTCCACGGAGTAGTTATCGGCGATTGATCGGCTCTGGTAAAAGAATCGGTAATGGCCATTATAGATTAAAATTTTTCCAACCTAAAATCGGCCAATTAATATTCTCAACGATATAATGAATCACTTGCCGAATTTTAGTCGATCCTGTAATCCAAGAAGTATCGAGTCCCATACTCTGCATCCAAGAAGAAATTTTAGAACGTTTAACCGGGCTCAAAGTATTGACGGCATTGTCCAATAAAGATCGAAATAAATCGAGAGAATCCTCGTCCCTTAGTCTACGTAATCGCTGTATGGCAACATGTATTTTAGAAATATAACGAATTACATCTTTACAAGAATTACCCGGAGATAACCAAGATAAACTAAATCCATCGACTTCGATTTGTGTCATAGCCGATAAATCCAAGGCTATTTCCCATGTCGAATCGAGCCATGCTTGAAATAATGCGGCACTAAAAAATAACGGTGAAATTCCTTTTATATCGGGATTGCCGGCAACGGAAGTATGAATTGTTTCCTCACAGATTGCTACCTCATAATAAATCGGTCGAGCATCGTTAATCCATTGCAACAGCCCAGAAATTCCATCATCGAGAATCAAATCGGCAAATGGAGAACGATATGCATTCAACCTTGTTCCATCGCCAATCCTATTAGTTCGATATAATTTCCAGGCAGTTGCCATTCATCCTCCGATAGTAATCTTGGTAGTCTGCGTAACTTCGATGGTCATCTTGACTCCAGCCGGAGCGGCAGGATTCAACACATCGAATCTGAAATCGCCGGAGCGAGCCCAGAGCGATGGAAGCCCAGCCGCATCGAATACCCGCACCCAAGTGGCATAGGTGCCCGTGGTGTTCCCCAGCTTCTCCGCTAACTTGGCGGAGTAGTCGAGCTGGAACGATCCATCGGCTTGTGCTACCGGCATGGCAAATGGCGATACGTCAATGGGTGGAGCCCCAGGTTGCACGGCGTTCATGTCCGTCAAGGGGGTGGTCAGGGCGACCTCCACTCGTTGTGGCAGTTCGTCCTGGGTCCCATTGGCCGCTTCCCACGCCCAGTTGTTTTGGATGGCAGCCGCCGGCCTCGTCCAACTCAGGATTCCTTTCACGAACGGGACGGTTTGCGCCAAGACGCCCAATGACCAGACCGATAAGCAAACCGATAGCAAAGCAGATTTCTTCCATGTCATTGCGCTTCTCCAAAAACGGTTTCCTCGATTTCCTTCTTCAGATCGGCCTCCAACTCCTCGACGATGAGAAAGTTGTTGTAAATGCCGAAACCGAAACTGTGGAAAATCACGCGTTTCTTTTCAATTCTGACTTCAGCCGATCCGGCACAGCCGGAAAGAAATAAAAAGCCAAGCAGTAGCAATTTTTTCATTTTATCTTCACCGGTAAAAGCATACATGGAAACTTGACCACATCTTCCGGAGTCTGTTCCGATGGATTGATTCCAGATAAAATCATCTCGGCAATTTGCAAAAATTTAGAATTCATTTCAGAACAAAAAAGCTTCGTAAAATCAGGTTGATTTCCGAATCGTTTCTCCCAAACGTCTATTCCGGCTCCCATGGCTTGACTGAAATCGTACCTGGTACGCTTCTTGTGTTTCTCCCTAAGCCAAGCCATGGCCTTCAAGCGTAATTCCTCTGGAATTGCTTGAATGAGCGGAACCCAGCAGATATCCCCCTTGTGTCCCTGAATTCTATCGGAAAGAAAATGAATCTGAAGACCGCGTACCATCTCCCGATGAATTACATCCTCGCCTTCGGCCCAAGCATGCGATTCGGCCAGTAGAACCGAATCTCCGAATCCTTTTATTTCCGAACGTACCACCAGTCCAACATGGGAATACCTGCTGCCAGTCGCCTCCCGAATGATTTTCGAGACTACCGAATCGTCGGAGAAGGCAATCGTATCCCCTGTCTTCATCTTGTGCCGAAGCGATTCGTAGGAGATCATGCCGCACCTGCCATGGGCACCGATTGCCCTTTAAGTTTGGCGGCCGCCATCTCCATTGAACCGGGCTCTTGCCTACCGGTAGAACCTTCCGGAGATGGGGGCGCTAATTGAGGAGAAGAAGATATTGGCGGCATTTGGTACCCAAGCTGCATCATAAGCATCTGGACTTGCGGCTGCATCATCATTTCGACGTGCGCGGAAATGTGCGCCAACACCGAACCGGTAACGATCGAATCCTTGTACATTTCCGGTTGATCCAGGGTGGCGATATGCCGGCGGACATGCTGCACATGATCATGAGCTATCGAAACCTCGACCGGCAGGCCCTGGAAAAGCGCCTCGTTCTCGGCAGAAATTATCCGGAGTTGCGATTCCGTGGCTTCCGTGATTTTATCCAGGCTGCCGGTAAGGTAAACGTCCAGGAGCGCCTCGGGGGTTTTGACCATGCCTGGAATCGACATGATGGCATTGGCAATCTCTATCCTGCCGGCAAGAGTCCTGGTGATCGCTGGCGATGGCTTCAGCGCCATGCGCTTGATGTCCTTGATCGACTCGGCCGAGAATTCCTTGAGATGCCTCTGGCGGTTGACTCCGACAATGGAAATGACTCGTTGAGTTTGCGCATTGGCCTGGAGCTGCTTGATCAGAATCGTTCCCCAGTCCTCAACCGATTGGAAATAGGCTGAGACCAAACGTGAGGTGGTCTGTTGAGCCCTCGATTCGGTTAACGCAATGGCAATCCCGCTCTTCACCTTTGGATCGGCCGTGCCTCGAGCCGTTGCCGACATCCCGGACATCGATTCCATCATGACCAAGAGCACTTCGTAAAACTTGATCATCTCGGTGTTGCCTCCTCGCATGTCCAGGACGCTAACCGGCGCATCGGTAGCGATTATCTTCGTCCCAGGTTCCAGATCCGAATAATTGATTGCGCCCGAAGTGCCGACATGGATCTTCTTCCCGGAAGTGGTGTTGTGATCGGTGATGATGTTCGATACCGTGGCATCGATGGCTTCCTGGATCGCCTGAAAATCCCACGCATCGGAGTAACCGTGCGGCGTCCCGACAACTTCCGAGGGAGCGAGTCTCACGAGCGGTAGAATGTCGATTGGGAGGGCCGTGTCAAGCAAAACAATGTCGCCGACAAAACAAACCATCCGTCCATTCGGAATCGATGGAGTCGGCTTGTGAAAAAAGAGATATTTCCAGACGCAATCGGTATGTGTTTCGTCAATATTCCGGACTTCAAATTCTTGGTCGATCTCATCTTCCCTCGAGAATTGCCGGAGGTCTTCCCCCTTCTCCGGATACCTCTCGACCAGATCCCATTTGTTGACACGCTTCCGGCACAAAACCCAGTTGGCATCCTCGTAGCTGACAATGCCGGTATCGTAACACACGTCGAAAAGCGTCAGAACGGTATCCTCGATGTCCCCCTCGTAAATTAATCGCCCAACTTGCGGCTCGGAATACATATCGTCGCTTGTTTCCGCCGGCATTTGCGCATCGACGATCTGTCCCTTCATCATGTCCCAGAGACAGAGAATGTATCCAGCCGAATAAATAACAGCGGTCTCGATCAACTTGTAAAAAAGCTCGTTAATCCTCTCCGCTTCGGAATAATAATCCGCCAGCTGGTTCCCGAATTTGGCCTGCTCGATACTTCTTTCGTCGGAATTGAGCACCACGGCATCCAGCGACGGCGGACTTTGGATGACATAGGTGATTAGGAGTTTCAGAATGGATCGGAATTGATTCACCTGGAGAATGGCAAATTGCCCCTCCTCGCCGCCCGGCTTTATCGCCATGTCGTCGCCTGACTCGGAGAACCTGTCGCCATGATAGTAGAGCAAATTCCGCCGCACCTTCTCCAGTATCCCCTTGGTCCTGAGATCGTCCAGGTAGAGTCGGCGCTTTGCCTGGCAGTGCTGGATCAGGTCCTCCGCCGAATCCTTGGCAAAGTACCGGTCCTGAGGAATATTGGCTCCGTATTTCGGTGTTTCCACTATCCGACTCTCCTTACGATGTCGTGTCGCGTGATCTTCTGGAGCCCTGAATGGATGTATTTTATATCTTCGGTGGGAAGATCGACAACAATATTCGGATCGCCGCGATAAACAAGTCGCGGATCTGGAAATGGATTCAGCAACATGCTCGGCTTTACCATGCGCCACAAGTAAACTAAAGCCATGAGCGCGTCGCAGTGCCCGACCACCGGCCGGTCGTCATAAACCGACAACGGAATTTCCTTTGAACGCTCGAAATCCTTCCGGCTTTTGTTGAGCTGCCCGTTGGTTAGCTGGTGGATCAGATTCCGGCAACGCGGGTGAATCAGAATTCTCTCCCCCTGTATGGCGCTCCTGAGATCGGCCAGCGCAGACTGCTTATCCCATTTCTGCGCCGGCGAAAATGGGAAACCGTAGGTCTCCCTCAGATCGTACAAGGTCTGAGGCGGCGCATCGGCGAAGCGGCGAATATAATCGACATGGGATGTCCCGGCATATAATTTCTCTTCTTTATCCTTCACCTGACGGACAATATCCTCAGTGGTCCGATAGTGCTGGACAAATTCATCTTCGATAATTATTTTCTGCGCGGAGAAATCGCAGTAACTGAAAAGCACAGCAGTGTAATCGTGAAAACCGGCATCCATCGCCAGGTAGGGGAAAAAATGAGTCGGACGAGGATGAGCGACAACTATTCCGGAGCGATGGACGTGAAACTCCGGCACCGCCAGTCCGCGCGGATCCGGGACCATCTCGCACAGGGCCTCTCGCCGCCAGCCAAGAGTACCTATCCCGCCGCACGCGTTCGCCAGCAGGGTTTTCTCCCGCTCCGAGAAATCGGGATTGTCGGTAATGGGGTTTATGAAATATCTCCCGTCGAGCTGCGCATCGGGAACATATTTTGCCGAGAATGGGTGATCCATGATATCGGGAGGAGTACTCGACAGGATCAGACACGGATCTTCTTGGCTCGCAAAGAGAAACAGCAATACCTCGTCGATCACGTAATCGGCACGATCCTTGATCCCGCGTACCTCGTCGACGGCGATCCAGTTCGCGCGCTTGCCGCGCATGTTCTCGGCATCGTCCTTGCAAGAAAATAGGCTGAAACAACTCTCAATCGAATTTTCCGGCCACCGCGGATTCTTGAAATAATAATTCGGCCCGCTCGGCCTGACTGTAATTGCTTTCGGCATGACGCCGAGAATCTTACGGAGAATCGGCTCGGCAATCTCCTCAGTCTGGGTGAGAGTCGGACTGCCGAACCTGCACATCCAGCCCGGCCGGCGGACGCACTCCTGGATGCCGGCGAGGATCAGGTAGTGGCTCTTGCCCCAGCCGCGATGCGAATTGATCACGATGGGTCTGGGATCATCCGGGTGGGTAGCCCTCCAATCCGAGATCTTTCGATCCAGAGGGAGCTGGGAATTCGGCTTCATGAGATAGCTCAAGTCGCCGCGGAGCCAAAGCTCCGATTCGAGCGCGGATAACGTGGCCTCAGGATTTTTGATCTGGGCTTCCAATTGTATTCGCCGCCTTTCTTCCGGCTCCACGAGTCGCCAGGAGCAGCGCCTTCACCGCATCCTGTAGATCGCCCGTGTCCATACCCCGGAGCGCGTCCGTCGCCGCCTGCGATTCGGCCTCGTTGTTGAGGGTTTCCAAGGCCGAGAGCACCCAGCGCCGCATGTCGGGCGAGAGCATGGTAGAACGGGAGCCCTTGAACCTCTCCGAGTAGCTGAGGATCCGCTCGGCCTCCTGACCGATAATAATTTTAAGCGTGGCGATGATCTGGGAATTAGCCGGCACCACTTGTGTTCGGACGCTCTGGCGCAGCTCGGCCAGCGCGGCCCTCGCGGCCGGTAGAACCGGGGGAACGCGATATCCCGGAAGCTCGGGAGCTTTGTGGCTCCGTGGAACGACTGCGCTCGATGGGGCTGGATCACTCAAAGCCGTTGGCCTCCGACTTTTTAGCGCCCACCGTGCGGATCCCCAACAGCTCCACCTTCTTTTCCAGCGCTCGCACACGGCCGGCAAGCGCGGAGTAATCCCCCTCGCACGATTGGATCGTTAGCAGGCGCTCCAGGGTGAGGAGGAGCTGGGGCTCCGGCTGGGAGTCAGGTGAGCACTCCTCCAGCAGCCGGAGCAGGTGCGCCAGCGCCGCGGTGATCGGATCTGGAGGATTGCTTGCTGGGATGGTGGCATCCATGACGTCATTTTTTCGCAGTAGCGGGAAAAAGCAAGCAAAATGACCTCGGCCGGCTCGATGGCTCGCCCAGCGCCTCGCGTCCGATGGCGGAGATTATCGGTCATGGCCTGCCTCCTCGCTGCCCCGCGGCCCCTCGCCGGGAGGCTCCCAGGGCGGCCAGCCATTGTCCATCTTGTGACATCGGGAGAGTGGATTTTTTTTGGTTTTTTTTGAGAAATTTCTTGACGCGATGGGTATAATGGATTTCCGTTACCGCCCTATAAGCCCGTAATTAACGACACGTATCGGCCCTTTCCCCTCCTATCTGTATTACCTCCGCAGATGAAGAAGCTTGTCGTCCTTGGGGCCGTTATTTTCCGGCGGCCCTGTGACCTGTACGCAACCCGCGACTCGACCGTCTCAGCGCGTTAACATACCGGCTAGAGCCGGGATAGGAGTCCGGGTCGCAAGGGGAGCGTTGCCCGAATTTGCGCTGCCTGCTTGAGAGTCTTTTGCTGGCAAGTTTGCGAGGCTTGCTTTTTTCGCAATCGGCAGGGAATTTCCTTGATTTTTCCGTAGGCTTAAACCAAGCTGAAAACCTGTTTTGTACATAAAGGGAAACCTTATAGGCTTTTGATGCAATGTCAAGAGCCTTTTTTTTTTGGTGGGACTGGCGCTCTCATGGTATGATACGTGCATGATCACAGCCATCGACCGGTACATCGGGACGGCGGAATTCGCCAGGGCGGTAGGTGTCCGGAGGCTGACAATCTACCGGTGGATTCGGGATGGGAGGATTTCACCGATCCGCCACTGGGACCGGTGGATTTTTCCGATTTCTGAGGTCGAGATTTTCAGAAATCGTCCTTGGAAGCG
>DATCIL010000703.1:0-1065 GCA_036507795.1 Anaerolineales bacterium
CATTGGTTAGTAACCAATGGTGTTAGGACTTTACAAACTGAACTCAGCAATCGAGAGAGGCACGAAGCCTTTCTCATCAGGAGATAAGCCATACCACTGTACCAGGACATTAAACGCGGCCATGGTGAAAGCGAGTCGGGCTTGGAAATACTCCCAGACCCGGTGCATGACCTTCTTAAAGTGACTGACCAGCGTCAGCATCGAGAGCACCGTCTCGATGAGCATGCGGTCATTCCACGTGCCGCGCGGACACAGTTTGAGGTTGGCTGGATCCCCCTCGGCGGCATGGAAGGCCGTATCGCTGAAAACAATCATCCGCTCGTCAAACTGCCGAATCAGTTCCTGGAATGTGTTGTCAGGGACATTGGCAGTGGCACAATCCCATGCCACGACCAAGCCGTACTGGTTCAGCAGGAGACACAATTTGCCCCCGACGATCCAGCGGTGATTTGAGAGCCCTTTGCGGCCGATCTGGCGCAGGCTTCGCCCCTCGCGCATGGGGTGGATCAGCTCGATCCCATACGTGTCAATGACGCCGAACACCGTCGGGGAGGCCAAGAAGGCCTCCGTCCACGCCTGATGCGTCATGAAGAGACGAAAGAGCCGCGTACGCTCGGGTAAGCGCGGGAACAACGCACGATAATCTTTCGTCAGCCAGCGATAGAACGCGCGGTTGCCCACGCCTTTGATGGCATGGAGGAGCCCCAGGGTGACCACTTCGCTGGGCCACAAGGTGGCGTGGGGATGTTTGGGGATGCCTGGCATATGGTCATCTACCTGACAGAACAAGGTCATGATAAAATCTGTGGTGGTCATGGGCTCCTCCGTTGACGGTAGGATTTCACGCTTCCTACCAGCTTGGAGGAAGGCCATGACCACTTCAATTAGAATAATTAGTGCTATTGGTTCGTAAGATACTAACACCATTGGTTAGTAACCAATGGTGTTAGGACTTTACAAACTGAACTCAGCAATCGAGAGAGGCACGAAGCCTTTCTCATCAGGAGATAAGCCATACCACTGTACCAGGACATTAAACGCGGCCATGGTGAAAGCGAGTCGGGC
>DATCIL010000704.1:0-3125 GCA_036507795.1 Anaerolineales bacterium
TTTATTGGGCTGGGGAGCCGGTGCGTTGGTCAATTACTTCTCTGATGTATTGCCTTATAAGCGCGCCATCGTTAGACCATTTTGCCATAACTGCGATACCGCCCAATCCATGCAAAATTACCTTCTTTGGCCGCGCCGCTGTGATCACTGCGGCCGCCGGCGTGCCTGGCGAACGTGGTTCGTCGAAGTAATCTTCATTGGAGCAACCATCTGGCTCTGGCAATCGACTCCACCCAACCTGAACTTCACCCTCGGGTATCTCTTGCTGATCTATTTTGGAATTGTAGTGGTAATCGACCTGGAACACCGGTTGATCATGCATCCGGTAAGTATTTTTGGCGCTGCTCTGGGCCTGGGCGTTGGCACATGGCTACACGGCTTCACCGCCACCTTTTTAGGAGGAGCGGCCGGTTTTGGAATCATGTTTGGACTATACATGTTGGGCAGCTTATTTGCCCGCGGAATAAGCCGTTTACGCGGGGAAACCTTAGATGAGGATGCGCTCGGCTTTGGAGACGTAAACTTGACCGGCATCCTGGGGTTGATCCTGGGCTGGCCTGGAATCACCATGGGGTTGGTTTTTGCAATTTTACTGGGGGGACTGGTTAGCGGCATCTATATGCTTGCTATGCTGCTTACCCGGCGTTTTAAGGCATTCACTGCCATTCCCTACGGACCATTTTTGGTCGCTGGAGCAATGCTGCTAATTTATTTCCGAGCATCCATCCTGGAGTTACTTGGTCCCTAATAACAGCTCCTTAAGACATTCGAGCAAATTATCGGGGAAGAGAGAGCCAACATTATTTCATTTTTGTGGCTCTCTCTTCTGGCTAGACTCTACTGACCAAACATCTCCATCAGCATTGGGTTAATATTGTTCCAATTTGGAGCGAGCACCTGGGCGCCACCCGAGGTCGTAAACGGATTTACCATCTCCCTGGAAATAACCCGGCTGTCCACCCCATCTGGTCCTGCCCGCAAAAGCGCAAAGCCCAATCTTGGCCAGAGCCAGGGAGGAACGTTGGTCTCGACAGAATCCATCATTACCAGAGCCAGGTTGGGAATATGCTCCCAGGAGCCGGGGTTAAGCATTTGCTTACCCAAGGATTTCAAAAAAAGCTGGCCTCTAGACATGCGGAAGAAGTCGTCAGTGCCCTGCCGGTCACGGACAAAAGCCAGGCTCTGCTCACCATTCAAGCGATGGGTTCCGGCCGGGTAGCCTGACATGGGGGTATCGAGATTAATTTCCACACCGTCCAGATTATCGGCAATCCTTTGCACGCTGTCGAACTCGACCAGAACATAATAATTAACATCTACGCCAAAATTATGACGGACTGTATCCATGGCTGCATACGAACCACTGCCAACCCGTTCATTTTCTGCAAAGAAGTGAGCAGTATTAACGCGGTTCTCACCGATTCCTGGAACCGTCACCCATAAATCACGGGGTATCGACAGCATGCCTACATAAGGCTTTAGCGGGACAATGGTGGTCAAGATCATTGTATCCGTGCGACTTGCCGCAGTGCCCTCCTCGGGCCGGCGGTCAATACCCAGAACCAGGATGTTCGTTCGCAGCGGAGCCAAAAAATAAACGGCAGTGAGCAAAAGGAAAACCGTCAGAAAAGCAGCGATGAGAAGGCAGCCCGCCCGAAATATATTTCGAGGAGGCTTCGCGATCCTCACCGGTCTGGTTCTGGACCGGGGATCAACGACCTTATACTGGAACTTCATTGCGCCCGCCTCGTCCAAACCAGGTGCGCCATTCCCGGTTTTCCCAGGCGACCAGAACCGGAGCCGCAACAAAAATGGAGGAGTACGTTCCGCTGAACAGACCTACGAGAAGGATCACTGCGAATTCCCGCAAGGTCACACCGCCGAACAGGGCGAGGGCCAGCAACATAAATTCTACCGTCATCAGCTGTGTGTTGATCGAACGCTGCAACGTTTGGATGATCGAGTGATTTACCAGGGTTTCAAACGGGAGGCGGCGATGAATGTTGCTGTTCTCCCTGATACGGTCGAAGACCACAATTTTGTCCTGAACTGAGAAACCCATCACGGTCAGCAATGCGGTAAGGAAAAGGGCATCAATCTGCCATCCGAAGAAATGACCACCAATCGCACCCAGGCTGACGACCACGGCAACATCGTGGATCATTGCGATGATGGCACAGACACCGTAGCGGAATGCATGTGGTATGCCCCGAAATGCGAAAGTCATGTAAATCACGACGACAACGGCAGCCACAGCCACAGCCAGCCCCGCCCGCACTGTCACCTCGCGGCTAATCGTTGGACCTACACTCTCGGAGCGCAGAACAGTGACATCGGATGAAAAGCGTTCTTCCATTGCGCTCACGATTTGTCCAAGAACATCTTCCCCAAGAACACTGGAGCGGGCGAGCAGGGTCCCCTCGCCGCTCGTTTGCACCTGAACGTCCTCCACGCCCAGCTCGTTATATAGATCAATTACCTGGGAAGGTTGGGGAGTAACGCCAGACTCGAAACGAACTTCCAGCAGGCTGCCACCGGTGAAGTCAATGGCAAGAGGAAGCTTCCAAATCGCAAGAGCGATCATGCCGGGGAGGATCACCAGCAATGACAGCGCGAAGAACAAGTAACGTTTTCCAATGAGGTTTATCATGAGGGGATCCCGTTTATATGCCAAACCACCTGGTTTTGTTTTCTGGCTGAAAGTAATGAAGAACCAGATTCAATAGTGCACGTGTGACTACAATAGCGGTGAAGAGGCTAATCGCCACGCCGAGCGCGAGGGTCAGTGAAAAGCCCTTCACGATCGTTGCACCAAAGGTGCTGCCAAACCAGAAGAGAATACCACTGGTGATAATGGTCGCGATGTTCGAGTCTCGAATTGAGGGCCAGGCGCGTTGCCATCCCAGGTCCATGGCCTGGCGCAAGTTGCGACCTGCGCGCAACTCTTCTTTCAAGCGCTCGAAGATCAGGATGTTGGCATCCAGAGCGCTGCCGGTGCTCAGCAGGAAGCCAGCAATACCTGGCAAAGTGAGCGTCACAGGAATGTACCGGAACAGAGCGAAGGCGAACAATGCGTAGATGATGATGGCAAGGTTGGCGACCAATCCCGGCAAGCGATAGTAGAG
>DATCIL010000705.1:0-2111 GCA_036507795.1 Anaerolineales bacterium
GGACTTTGAATGGGTCGAGTACAAACCCAAAAAACCGTTTTTGGTCCTGGATAAAGTCTACCCCGATGGCGTATTCATTCCCAAAGATCTGGTAGGAATGAACATGATCCACTTACCCACCGTGAAGACGCACGTCTTCACGACGATTACGGGAGCCATGAAGAACGCCTTTGGCGGGCTGCTGCATCGCAACCGCCACTGGACCCATGCCGTCATTCACGATACGCTGGTTGACCTCCTGGCGATCCAACGCGACATACATCCGGGCGTCTTTGCAGTCATGGACGGCAGCTTCGCTGGAGACGGACCTGGCCCACGCGCCATGCGCTGGCACGAAAAAGACATCCTTTTAGCGTCCTCCGATCAAGTCGCTATCGATGCGACCTCGGCGAAGCTGCAGGGGTTTGACCCCATGAGTTTGCGCTTTATCCGCAAAGCCCATGAAGCTGAACTCGGCGTAGGCGATCCGCGACAGATTGAGGTGCTTGGATATGACATCGAGCAGGAAGGATCGTGGAATTTCAAGCGAGAAGATACCTTCGCCAGCCGCGGCCAGCATATGATCTACCACGGCCCATTGAAACCACTTGAAAAGCTGCTGCTGCAAAGCCCTCTGGTGCCCTGGTCGTACTTCGCCAGCAATTTCTACCATAATGTTTACTGGTATCCGTTCGTGGGGCGGAAACGGGTTAAGGCAGCGCTGGACACAAGGTGGGGACAATTATTTGAGTCCTACGGTGACGGTAGGATTGTGATGCCGGGCATGGAGCCGAAAACCGTGGTGCAAGCCGTCGCAGGGATGACGGTCCTGGCTGCTTTCTTCGCGGGATTCGCCTATTTACTCAGCCGGCGACAATAACATCGAGTGATACAAACCTTGCGAAGGTTAAAGTTTTAATTGTGGGAATTGTACAAGAAGCATTTGCACACTCCCCTCAAGCAAGTTCAGCCAAACCTTCGCAAGGTTGTTCTACGTTAACCCGTGGGAAAGTTCAAGATTTCAAGACCGGGAACTGCGCTGGCGGCATGTGCACTTTCCCCTGCATGCTGAGCGGCCAAAACTTCACAAAGCCCGAAGGTCTCACTACCGCTTTATGGCAAAGCAGCTAACCTTATCACGCGACCTGACGCGCCGGTTAATCCTCGGGCTGATTTTCGGTTTCGTGGTCCTGCTGGCATTGGTGTTTTTGGGCGATCTCCGCCAGGTGAGCGAGCAGGTGCTCGCCTTCCGCTGGTCTCTCTTTCCGCTGGTTATCGGGATGACTCTGCTCAATTACACCCTGCGCTTCTTCAAATGGCATTTCTACATCCGGCAGATCGGGGTGCGAAATTTGCCGCTATTGGCAAGCGCCCGGCTGTTTGTGGCCGGATTTCCTTTAGCGGTAACGCCCGGGAAGGTCGGTGAAGCGCTTAAGGGCGTCTGGCTGAACCAGGCAACCGGAGTCCAGACCGCCCGCGGCGTTGCCGTCGTGCTGGCCGAACGCATCAGCGACGGCCTGGCCATGATCGCCCTCTCCACCCTGGGAGTGATCGCTTATCCTCAATATTGGCCGGCCCTGGTCAGTGTTTTGGCCGTTCTCCTGGCGATCATCGTCATCTCGCAAATCCGATCGTTGGCATTGGGCCTGCTTGAATTCGGAGAGCGTTTGCCCGTAATCAATCGATTTGTCCACCACCTGCACGAATTCTACGAAGGCAGCTTCGCCCTATTTCGTCCCGGGGTGATGCTGCTGGCCGTCAGTCTGGGGATAGTTTCCTGGCTGTGCGAGGGCATCGGCTTATACCTGATCCTGGTAGGATTAGGAATAGAACCAGGAATTCAAGTGCTTTCGGTAGCCGTTTTTGTGCTTTCCTTTTCAATCGTGATCGGGGCAATCTCCACCTTGCCCGGCGGCCTGGGCGCCGCCGAAGCCTCCATCGCGGGGATGCTGGCGCTATTGTTGTTCCTTCCGCCAGCGACAGCTGCGGCTGCAACGCTCTTGATCCGCTTTGCGACTCTGTGGTTCGGCGTTTCTCTGGGGCTGCTCATTTGGACATTCTCACCTGATTTGCTTGGGATTCAGGAATGAAGCCGGTGCGGGTGGAATTCCACTGTCATACGCGCTATTCGA
>DATCIL010000706.1:0-1478 GCA_036507795.1 Anaerolineales bacterium
TCAGGGGGTGGTGATCGTGGCGGTGTTATTGGCCACCGCCAGCGTTCAAGGCGAATGGTTCATCGCTGAAGCCGCCGCGGCGGCCGTGGGTCAGAACGAAGCAGCCGCGCTGGCATGGTTGAGCGGTCCGTTGAGCAAACAACATCGGCTGGTGCAAGCCTGCGGTAGAGAATCGAAAGGAAAGCGGCCAATTTCCACCTTCCGGTTCCGCCTTACGCTCGTTC
Source organism: Anaerolineales bacterium (assembly GCA_036507795.1). Taxonomy (GTDB): domain Bacteria; phylum Chloroflexota; class Anaerolineae; order Anaerolineales; family UBA4823; genus DASQQR01. The sequence continues at coordinate 225 of DATCIL010000706.1, forward strand.
AGAAATATCTTTATCAGAGCCTGGATGCGGTGGAGAGGGGCAGGTTGGAAGAAAGAACGCGGGAGGAGATCGGGCGTGATGCGTAAGACGTAATGCGTAAAACGTAATGCGTAATTAAGGGTTGGAGAGTGATTGCAGGCTACTGGTAAATTATGGAGCGGCGAAGATACAGAGAGTGCCGTGGTACACAAGGGAAGGCAAAAATCTTTGCGTTCCTGGCGTCTTGGCGGTTCATCTTTAAACTGCAGCATGATTTATAATAAATCGAATAAATCATACGAGACTTTGGATAGTTAATATGACCGAGATGCTGCAGACGTTAAAGGGATTTCGAGATTTTTTGCCGAGGGATATGCAGGCGCGCGAATACGTAACCGAGCGCGTCCGGGAGGTGTTTAAACTGTTTGGGTTCGAACCGCTGGAGACTCCAACGCTGGAGTACGCCGAGCTGCTTTTGGGCAAGTACGGCGAGGAGGCGGACCGGCTGGTGTACACCTTCAAGGACCGGGGAGAGCGGCACATCGCCCTGCGCTACGATCAGACGGTGCCGGCGGCCCGCATCCTGGCGCAATACCAGCACGAGCTGCCGCGCTATTTCAGGCGCTACCAGATTCAGAACGTGTTCCGGGCGGACAAACCACAGCGCGGCCGTTACCGGGAATTCACCCAGTGCGACATCGACATCTTTGGCACGACCTCGCCTCTCGCCGATGCAGAGATCGTGGCGTGCACTTATTTTGCTTTCAAGAACATTGGATACCCGACGATCGAGATCAAGATCAATGACCGGCAGACTTTATTCAAGACCCTGAAGCCGTTTGCCACCGAACAGGTCGACGTTTTTTCGATTATCCAATCGATCGATAAGCTGGATAAGCAGAGCGAGGCCAGCGTGATAGAGGAGCTGGTGGACAAAGGCCTCGAAAGCCAAGAGGCGCAGGAAGCGATGGCAGCCATCCAGGGCGCGCCGATTTCTGATAACCTGCGAGAGATTGTGGATGCGTCGCTCAACCTGGGGGTGCCGGAGGACGTGATCGAGTACAACCCGACACTGGCGCGCGGGCTGGATTATTACACCGGGATGATCTTCGAGGTGTTTGTGCCGGAATATCCGGTGGGGTCATTCGCCGGCGGCGGCCGGTACGACCAGCTGATCGAGCAGCTGGGCGGTCCGAGCATCCCGGCGACAGGCATCGCCTTCGGGTTCGACCGCATGGTCGAGGGGGCCATCCAGCTTGGCCTGATCCCAATAAA
>DATCIL010000707.1:0-4055 GCA_036507795.1 Anaerolineales bacterium
CTCCGATCTTCCGCCGTGTGCTCGAAACCTATTTCTTCGGGCGGCCTCTCACCCTCTATCCGTGGGAATCGCAGATCGGCGTCCCTCGCCCTGAACCGGAGGAAACTGAAACGCCCGCCCCAGAGGATGAAGGTTAATTTCCGGGTCCCTGGTTTAATCACGCGCACCCAATCTGGCTTCTTTACGGTAAAAACTGAAGAAGGCACTTTGGTCTGCCAGCTGCGCGGGCGCTTGAAGCAAGGCGCTCGCGAAGGCGACATTGCTGCTATTGGCGATCGGGTGCAAGTTACCAGGACCGATGCAAACACTGGCCTGATCGAAGAAATTGAACCCCGCGAAAGAATGATATCCCGCATGGCTCCCACGCCGCGCGGTGAATATCGGCAGATCATCATTGCTAACCCTGATCAAATTTTATACGTCTTCGCTTGTGCAGACCCGGAGCCGCGCATGCGTATGTTGGACCGTTTCCTGGTGACCGCCGAGGAACAGGATGTCCCGCCGCTGATTGTCGCCAATAAGGTGGACCTGATCGGCATCGAAGAAGCCCGCCAGCTCTTTAATCGCTATGAAAAAGTTGGCTATCCGGTCTTATACACTTCTGCAAAAAGCGGGTATGGCATAAACCATCTAGATGAGCAACTAAGCGATAAGATTTCTGCCCTGGCAGGCCCCTCAGGCGCGGGCAAATCCAGCCTGCTCAACGCCTTGCAGCCCGGGCTGGGATTGGAGGTAAAAGAGGTCAGCCAGGCTACGGGCAAAGGAACCCATACGACAGTGGTCTCGGTGATGTTCCCGCTGAAGGGAGGCAGCTACGTGGCCGACACACCCGGTCTAAAAGCCCTGGCTCTCTGGGACATAGAACCGGAAGAGTTGGACGGATACTTCCCGGAAATCCGGCGACGGGTGGCTGACTGCCAATTCAGCGACTGTACCCACGTGCACGAGCCTGGATGCGCCGTCAAAGAGGCGGTCAAGCAGGGTGAAATCCATCCCGAACGTTATGAATCTTATGTTCGCATGCGATTGGAAGAGCAGGAAAATGAATAAAACGTAACAATTTCTTTATACAATTCAGAAAAAACTAAGATAAAATACCTTTACCAACCTTTCCACAATATAATTGAACCTTTTCAAAGGTTTATGAGTATATTAACTGGAGAAAAAGGTGTAATTTAGAGGACATGCAAAGCGCAAGCGATCAAGAGTTAATTGTCGAGCTTAAAAAAGGGAGCCTCGATGCCCTGGGCATCTTGTACGACCGTCATCGACGGATGGTTTACCGGACCGCCCTCGGTATCGTAGGAGATCCGGATTCGGCGGCAGATTTACTCCAGGATACGTTTCTCCGTCTGCACCGTTTCGCCGACCGCATCGATTGCCAGCGTGCGCTTGAGCCATGGCTCTACCGGGTGACGACCAATCTGGCTTACACCTGGGTGAAACGCCGCAAGCGCTGGTTCAGCCCAATCGAGGATATCGCCGAATGGCTCTCTGGAAACAAAAAGCAAACGCCACAGTTCGCCGCTGAGATGGATGAAGAGTCGCAGCAGGTCCAGCAGGCAATCACTGCCCTGCCGATCGCGCAACGTGTCGTGGTCGTGCTCTATTACATCAATGATTTATCGTTACAGGAAATTTCAGAAATTCTCGAAGTCCCCGAGGGTACGGTAAAGTCCAGGTTGCATTACAGCCGCCAGTCGCTGAAGAAGCATCTGAGAATTCAAGAAGATAAGCTGCCCGACATGCAGTACGAGTTTACCTGATTCGGCAAATGATTATGAATACAACGGATCTCCAACTGAAAAAAAGCCTGAAAAACTGGGTGGCAAAACAACCGCTTCCGACCAATGGTCGCGCCCGGCTTTTGGGAGAGGCAGCTTTTGTTAAAACCAAAAGAGTCGCAAAGCCAACGCCCTTTGAATTTGTAAATAAGCCAGCCGATTTGCTCTCCTGGGCGATGGTTTATTCCATGGACAGAGGCGTTCCGACCTTACGCCTGGTTAGTTAGTCCGTTAAGTTCCGAAGGTGTGGGAAAAATATGCCGCTAAATCTGGGAGGTTGTTTTGCCAAATGACCGTAGGGAAAGCGTAGATGTTTCGTAGGGGAAAAGTCATTTTCTTGACGAATAAAGGCTATTGTGCTATAAAAAACACGGTGTGAAATCGTTCCCGATGATTCCTCTTGGTTTGTTTGGTAAGTTTCATACACCCACTCTTTTAACCGGCGTTCTGAAAAAAGGAGGTGAGGCCTAAAGGCGTTCGACCAGTAGCACCTGCGCTCTTGCGCGTCTCTTGTTACAGTTATTTCCCGAAACTCCAAATCAAGATATTTTCTAGGAGGAGAATATGATAAGCAGTAAAAAATTTACGCTTGCCTTCGGTCTACTGGTGATCGCCAGCATGATCCTGGCGGCCTGTCAGCCGGCCGCAACCCCCACCGCTGAAAGGGTGGTCGAGACGGTCGTGGTGACACAACTGGTAGAAGGCACTCCAGTAGAGGTTGTCCAGGTGGTGACGCCGACCCCAGAACCAGAGGGCGAGCGCACGCTGGTGATCTGTTTAGGACAGGAACCGGACACCCTTTACAAGTACGGTGGGAGCATGTTGGCTGCTGCCCAGGTAGAGGAAGCCATCTGGGACGGTGGTTCCGAGCCGGGCGCGGTTGACAGCCGCTCTTTCGCCTACCAGCCGATCCTTTTCGAGAAACTGCCCAGCCTGGCTGACGGCGATGCGGTCATCAACACCGTAACTGTCGCTGAAGGGGACACCGTCGTCGATGCCGACCAGAATCCGGTTAGCCTCGAGGCAGGCCTTATGGTGGTCTCAGCCGGTGAAACCGAAGCTGCGGAATATACCGGCGGCGATCTCGAGATGGAACAAATGGTGGTCACTTTTAGCGTGTTGCCCGACCTGCAGTGGTCCGACGGCACTCCGCTTACCGCAAACGACTTCGTCTACGACTTCAACCTGCGAGCAGACCCCGACAGCGACATCACCAAGTTCACCATCGAACGGACCACTTCCTTCGACGCGCCCGACGATTTGACCCTGGTGTGGACCGGCCTGCCCGGCTACAAAGACGCCACCTATTTCTTGAACGGCTTTGAACCTTCTCCCGAGCACGCCTGGGGCCAGTTCACGGCTGCCGAGTTAAAGGAAGCGGAAGTTTCCGCCCGCCTGCCCGTTGGCTACGGTCCTTACGTCATCGAGGAATGGGTGCAGGGTGATAACATGCGCCTGACCAAGAACCCCCTTTACCACCGCGCCGCGGAGGGTCTGCCCAAGTTCGAGAACCTGGTCTACCGCATCATTGGAGAGAACTCCAATGCCGCCATCGCGGCGGTGCTCGCCGGTGAGTGCGATATCATCGACCAGACCACCGGGTTGGACGACCAGAGCGAGCTGCTGCTCGAGCTACAGAGCGCCGGCCAGATCAACCCGACCTTCGTCACCGGCACCACCTGGGAGCACGTCGACTTCGGCATCCAGCACATCGATTACGACGATGGATACCAGGCCAGCGATCGCCCTGATTTCTTCAGCGACCTGCGCACCCGCCAGGCCTTCATCATGTGCATGGACCGCCAGGCGCTCGTCGATACGGTCACCTTTGGCCAGTCCGTTGTGATTGACACCTACATCCCAGCGAACCACCCGTTGTTCAACGCAGAGGTGGCTCACTACGACTTTGACGCCGCGGCAGGCAGCGCTCTGCTTGAAGAGGTGGGCTGGATGGATACGGATGGCGATCCGGCGACCCCGCGTGTAGCCCAGGGCGTCGCCAGTGTACCGGATGGCACGGAACTGCGGGTCGCTTACGAATCCACCGAGGCGACGCTGCGCCAGCAGGTCACCCAGATCCTGCAGCAGTCAATGGCTGAGTGCGGCATCGCCGCTGACATCCAGCTTTATCCAGCCAGCGAGTGGTTCGCCGACGGTCCCGAGGGCAAGCTCTTCGGCCGCCGCTTCGACCTGGGCGAGTTCGCCTGGTTAACGGGCGTCACCCCGCCCTGCGATCTGTACGGCGCTCGCTTCGTGCCCGGTGACCCGGCC
>DATCIL010000708.1:0-11803 GCA_036507795.1 Anaerolineales bacterium
AAGCGCAAGCTGCTATCAAAGACCCTGACCAGGGTGGCTGCGGTGTAAAAGGCGCGGTCGCGGTGGGCCAGCTGCAGCTTGGCGATCTCGAGGTACCAGTCGGCGAAGTCACTCCAGAAGAAGTCGTAGATCTGCCGGCCGGCCTCGCCGTACTGGTAGTTGCCGAACAGGCGCTCCACCTCCCGGATGAGTTCTTGCAGGCGCGCCCGGATCCAGGAATCGGCCAGGGTCCACTGCGGTCCCGCCTGGGGTTTTTGGGGCGCCTGGTCCAGCGAGCCGATCACCAGGCGGGTGGCGTTCCACACTTTATTGGCGAAATTGCGGTTGGCCTCGACTCGATTGATGCTCAAGTTCATGTCATTGCCGGGCGTCGAGCCGACCAGGAGGGTGAAGCGCAGGGCATCGGTGCCGAGCTCGTCCATGACTTCGAGCGGATCGATCACGTTGCCGTAGGTCTTGCTCATTTTTTTGCCGTTCTCGTCGCGGATCAGTCCGTGCAGGTAGACCGTGTGGAAGGGGACCTTTCCGGTGAACTCGAGCCCCATCATGATCATGCGGGCGACCCAAAAGAAAAGGATGTCATAGCCGGTTTCCATGATGGTGGTCGGGTAGAAATATTGATAATCCGGGGTTTCTTCCGGCCAGCCCAGGGTGGAAAAAGGCCACAGGCCTGACGAGAACCAGGTGTCGAGCACGTCCGGGTCCTGCCGGATGCGGGCGCTGCCGCAATGTGCGCAGGCGCTTGGGTCCTGGGCGGCCGTCGAGAACGCCTCACGTGACCGTGAGGGCCTGACGGCAACCGTCAGGTTGCCGCGTTCTCTTATAAGCGAACCTCCGGTTGGCGGCACGGTGATCTCACCACAGTCAGCGCAATACCACACCGGAATACGGTGCCCCCACCACAGCTGGCGGGAGATGCACCAGTCCTGGATATTTTCCAGCCAGTTGAAGTAGACCTTTTCAAAGCGCTCGGGGACGATGCGGATGCGGCCGTCCCTGACCGCTTCCAGCGCGGGCCTGGCCAGCGGCGCCATGCTCACAAACCACTGCGTTGAGATCATCGGTTCGATGATTTCCCCGCCGCGCTGGGAACGGGGGATGTTCAAGGTGTAGGGTTCTTCTTTGATCACGAGGTCTGCCCGGCGCATGTCTTCCCAGAGGTTGGCGCGCGCCTCGAAGCGATCCTGCCCCGCATAGGGACCGCCGTTTTGATTGACCCGGGCGGACTCATCCAGGACGGAAATCACCGGGAGAGCGTGGCGCTCGCCGATGGCGTAGTCATTGGGATCGTGCCCGGGGGTGATCTTCAGGGCGCCGGTGCCAAAATCCCGGTCGACGTATTCGTCTGCGATGACGGGGATCTCCCTTCCAAGAATGGGCACGACCACCTTTTTCCCGACAAACTTTTGGAAGCGCTCGTCCTCGGGATGGACTGCCACGGCCGTATCGCCCAGGATGGTTTCGGGGCGGGTGGTTGCCACGGGGATGTAGTTCTGCGGGCCGGCGGTATCGTGCTGGCCGGCGAGCATATACTTGAAGTAGTAGAGCTTGCCGGGCTCCAGGGAATATTCCACTTCCAGGTCGGAGACGGCGGTTTTGAGCCCGGGAGACCAGTTGATCAGGCGCGGCCCGCGGTAGATCAGCCCTTTCTCGTACAGGCGCACGAAGGCCTCGCGCACGGCCCTGGAGAGGCCCTCATCGAGGGTAAAGCGTTCCCGGTCCCAATCGCAGGAGGCCCCCAGGCGGCGGATTTGCCGGGTGATGATGCCGCCGTAGCGCTCCTTCCACTCCCAGGTGCGCTGCAAAAACGCTTCGCGGCCGATCTCTTCGCGGGTCAGGCCTTCTTTGGCCAAAGCTTTTTCAACCTGGAGCTGGGTAGCAATGCCGGCATGATCCGTTCCCGGCACCCACAGGCTGGGGAAACCCTTCATGCGGTGGTAGCGCACCATCAGGTCCTCCATGGACACGAACATGGCGTGCCCCAGGTGCAGCTCTCCGGTCACGTTGGGAGGGGGAATGGAGATGACGAACGGCTCAACAGAAGGATCGAATCCGGGCTCGTTTGGATCGTTCCAGGGCTTAAAATAACCGTTCTGTTCCCACCATTCATAGATCCGCCCTTCGGTGGATCTGAAATCGTAGGATTTTGGAAGAATGAAATCCGACATGGAGCCTCCAGTTTCTTTATTTTATCCCAATAAAGGGGGGCAGGGGGTTCTCAAAAACGGGCGCAGCCCGTTTTTGAGAACCCCGCGCCAGTAAATGAGGCGTTAAAATAAAAAACCCTTTTCGCCTGTAAGAGGACGAAAGGGTCGCTTCCGCGGTACCACCTCAATTCACCGGGCAAAATCCGGTGCACTCATCACCCCGACCATCATCAGGGCTTCGCTGTATCGGGCTGCCCGTGCCGGTCTACTCTCCTTTGCGTTTCAAAAGGATTTCTTCGGCAGCCATTCCGGGCGACATTCTGTGCGGGGCAACTGTAGGGGGCTCTCAGCCGAGGCCCTCCATCTCTGTCAGCGCCCGTGACACGTACTCCTCCCAGAGAGAGCAAATAATTATCTTGTTTTGCTGATTATACCTATTTAAATAGCGTGAGTCAACCCATTTTGAATTAAATTTTGAAATCGTCACGGAATTATGTAAAAAATTCTTGACTTTTCCGCATAACTTGTGCTATTCTTCATTAGTCTGTGCTGGCAATGTCACAAAACATTTTGCTCAAGGATCGGCCAATAACGATGGGGGGTCTTAGGGCAGCAATTCTCAGTATGGTGTCATTGCGAGCGTTTTTTTGCGAAGCAATCTCACACTTTGGGTAAGCGGAGACTGCTTCGTCGCAAAGAACGCTCCTCGCAGTGACAAAATGAGAATTGCCAGGGTCTGAGGGTCCCATCTGTGACATTGTCAATTTTTTTCGGGGAGAGCCTATGGTGCAACGCGAACGAGTAGCCGACAGCGTATATTCATTCCAAAGTGATGTCTATGCCCAGGTAACCGCGGGAGCGCTCATTGGACCGAGTTGGGCCCTGGTGATTGATACGTTAGCCCTGCCGGAAGAGACCCTGCAGATGCGCGATTTTCTCGAACAGGACCTGCAGGTGCCGGTGAGATATGTAGTCAATACACATTACCACGGTGATCACGCCTGGGGCAACTGCCTGTTCCCGGGCTCTACGGTCGTTGCGCATCGATTGTGCCGGGAACTGCTGGAAGAGCGCGGCCGCCCATCCTTAGAACAGGCCCGCCGGCAGAGCATGGCCTATCGCCAAATCAAAATCGTACTTCCGCACCTGACCTTTTCGGAAGGAAGCCTGGGATTACGGGTCGGCAAAAAGAATACCATCCTGATGCCTCTGCCAGGTCACAGCCCGGATAATATCGGGGTTCTGGTTGAAGAGGATCGCGTCCTTTTCGCCGGGGATGTTTTCATGCCCCTGCCATACATCGTAGATGGCGATATCGAAGATATGATCGCTTCTTTGAAAAAAATTGCCAGGATGGGGCTGGAAAACGTGATCCAGGGCCATGGCGATATCGTGCTGCGAGGGGAAGTGGAGGGGGCGGTTAAAGATAATCTGAACTATCTCCAATGCATCCGGAAAGCGGTTCGCAGGGCCTCCCGCCGGAAGTATCCGATGGATTTACTCGAGGAAGTGGACGTGGAATCGTGCGGGAAGAGCCGGGTGCTGATTGGCGGGCTGGCGGAAACGCTGCACCGGCGCAACCTGCGCGCCCTCTACGAGCAGATGTACGGTAAGCCGCCGGCGGCTTCCGATTATGAGGATGAGGATGAGTATTAGCCAGACCTTTCCTTTTCTCTTTTGCGGGCTCGGTAGCCAACCAGCCGTTCGTTCCCGGACAGCAGCCTTTCGATGTTCGGGCGCAGCGCCCAGAGCAAAAGTATCTCCGCAAGGACGCCATAAAGTATGTATTGCCAGGGGGAAGCTCCGATCCACGCCCGGTAAGCGAAGATCAACGTGATGATCAGGGCTACGCTGATCGTGGTTATCGAGGCATATCCAATAAAGTAGAAAATTAACACGCCAAGCGGAATGATGAAAAGCAAGATTGGCGGCCACAAGCCAAGTGCGCCGCCAACAGCCGGAGCGCCGCCCGCTCCACCCCCGATTCTCAGGCGACCCTGCTCATTTCTTGTAATGAGAAATATCGAGTAATTGTGCCCCAGGATAGCCCCAAGCGGGGCGAGGACGTGCGCCCATACGTTCTCGGGGACGAGCGCCTGCGCCAGCCAGACCGCCGCGGTGCTTTTTAACGTGTCGAGAACAGCGGTTCCAATACCTGCCCAAACGCCAGCGGCGCGCATGGCATTTGTGCCACCGGTCCGGCCACTTCCCACACCGCGCACGTCTTCTCCAGTGGAGAACCTGACGATAATGAGCCCGGAAGGGATCGAGCCAAGCAGATAGCCTGAAACGATCACCAGGATTGAAAGCAATAATTCCATAAACATCAGCCGGTGTCATCGAGGATCAGGATAGGAACCTCGCTCACACGTCCGCCAGCGATCAAAAAACCCCGACAGTTCCAAAGCTCGGTGAGCCGCTCACCGAGCCCCTCATCGAGGCGCTCACCGGATTTGGACCAGATCAGGTGGACGACGCCCGGGTAGGTCGCTTCCGATACGTCCGTCACAGAAGGTGTAGCGGGTCCATCGGGGTGAGAATGATAAATTGCTAAGAGCTCCAGCCCTCGCTCCTCAATTTGGTTGAAGGCGTTCAGCTGCTCGAGGGGATCCATGCGGAAGCGAACGCGGCTTTGCAGAACGTTTGTAACGGGGATCACGTGTACGGCCTGGCTTGCCCGGCCTGCGATGAGACCACAGGCTTCGACTGGATCGGCAATCCTGACATCCGCCAGCATTTGGTTCCAGTGTTCTGATTCTAACCTAAAAGTGCCAACCGGCTGTGGGTTCAACGCGCCCACAGGGCGGTTCCCCACATCACGCCGAGAACGAGAAGCGGTTCGGTGAGCGCCTGGCGCAGGCTTTCTCCCTCGATCAGGTTGGCAACCAGGCTGGACAGCGCGTAGGTCGGTCCGAGCACAGCCAATCCGAAAGCTATGGGTGAGATCGGCCAATAGTGGAGCGCCGCGGTCAATTGAGCGACGATCAAGGCCAGGGCAGCGGAAGGCCAGACCGCCCATTTGCCGCGCAGGCGCAGGTGTAGGGTCCGTAAGCAGACCAGTCCTCCCGCGATGGTCAGGGCGGGCATCAACAGGAAAAGGCGCGAGCCACCCGAACGCAGGGTGATCGCCAGGATGAGATAGAGCGCAAAGGATACGGCGGTCAGCCCTGCCGTCGCTATGGCGTGGCGAACGTCGTTTGGGTCTACGGTGATATATTCGGCGATCAAGACCAGCATCAGCAGGACTCCCCCGATAACAACACTGGCCAACCATTCCAGGCCCAGAGGCAGTTGGTAGAGCGGCACCCCGATTACCCACGCCGTCAGCGCCGGTACAAGCCAGTGCGGCAATGTGCTTTGTTCGTTGAGGGCCGGATGCTCCTGTAGGAGCCAGTGCGCGCCGGTTGCCGTTAACGCGGCCACGAGCAGGGTGACAATCGATCGGACATTAATTTCGAAGGCCAGGTAAATCCCGGGAAGCTGGGCTGAAAATTCGCTGATGGGCAGGTCGATAAAGCGGGCCAAGGCGTATGCCAGCAAGATTGAGGCCGCTAAAACGCTGAGCCGGTTGGAGTCGGGGAGATTGTGCGCATCGGACACGTCTGAATTTTAACCGCCTAAGGCATAACTGCCAAGTAAATGGACAGTGGACGGTGGACGGTCCACCGTCCACTGACTACTGTCCACTACTTGACTTCTGGCCTGCCATAGCGTAGCATTGAAACCAATGACCACGAATCGACAAAAATTTGGCCGATGGGGAGAGGCTCTGGCTGCTGAATTTCTGGCGGGAAAAGGCTACAAGATCCTGGAGCGCAATGCCCGGACGCCATTTGGCGAGATCGACATTATCGCCTGCCAGGAAGGCAATTGGCCATACGATCAGGGTCGCCCGGCGGCGGTGACCGTGTTTGTCGAGGTTAAGACCCGCGCCACGCGGACATTTGGGTTCCCCGAAGAATCGATCACAGCCCGAAAGCGCCAGCATATGCTATCGGCAGCGCAGTCTTACATGCAGGCGCATCCCGACCTGGGGGAAGATTGGCGCATCGACGTGATTGCCATCGAGGTCCGACCCTCGCGTACCTCCCCAACCATCGTTCATTTCGAAAACGCTTTGCAAGATTAGGATGTGCGCCGAAGATCATTGCCCCCCGCTGGTTGTCATCCTCGGTCCGACAGCCGTCGGTAAAACCGAAACCGCCATCCAGGTAGCGGAGTCGTTGGATGGCGAAATCGTCTCCGCCGACTCGCTCTTGCTGTATCGGAGCATGGATATCGGCACCGCAAAGCCCAAGGCAGAAGAGCTGGCGCGCGTGCCCCATCATCTGATCGATGTGACCGGCCCGAATGAAGTCTGGAGCCTGGCCGTGTACCAGCGCCGGGCATACCGGGCGATATCCGAAATACATGCCCGGGGGCGACTGCCGTTTTTGGTGGGCGGCACGGGCCAGTATATCCGCGCCGTCGTGGAGGGCTGGACGATACCGGCGGTGAAATCCGACCCGCGTTTAAGGGAGGTCCTGGAAGATTGGGCGGAAGAGATTGGACCGCATGGCTTGCATGAACGGCTGGCAATCCTGGATCCGCAGGCTGCTGCCAATATTGATTTCCGAAATTTGCGCCGGACGGTGCGGGCGCTGGAAGTGATTTTGAGAACCGGGCGGCGTTTCTCCGCCCAGCGCCGCCGGCAGCCCCGTCCTTTCTGTACCCTGCAAATTGGCTTGATACGCCCCAGGGCAGAACTTTACGCTCGGGTGGATGCGCGCATCCGGGCTATGTTGGAGGAAGGTCTGATTGGGGAGGTAACGCACCTGTTAGAGCAAGGATATTCCTCTGATTTGCCCACCCTGTCGGCGATCGGCTACCGGGAAATTGTAGGATATTTGGAGGGAGAGATCAGTTTGGACGAGGCGGTTGCGTTAATCAAGCGCCATACCCGCCAGTTCATCCGGCGCCAGGCCAACTGGTTTAAGCCTGAAGACCCCGACATCCACTGGATTCAAGCTGGACCGCAGGCCGCTCCCATCGTCGAAGGCAAGGTGCGCGAATGGTTGGAGGAAATCGGCTGGAAAAGCTGATTGCGTAAAAAATAACTAAAAGCAGATTGACTTTTGTTGAATATTTCTCTATACTAAATTAAAAAAGGAGGAATCCAATGAACGACAAGCCCTGGCTTGGGCATTATGACGAGGGCGTACCCACACATATCGATTACCCTGAAGTTCCTCTGTTCCATTTCCTCGAGGATGCGGCTCGCAAGCATCCGGAGGCCCCGTGTACCATTTTTAAAGGCGCGGTGATCAGCTATCGCGAAATGGATGAGCTGACTGACCGGCTGGCGGCCGGCCTGGCCGAATTGGGGGTGAAAAAAGGTGACCGTGTGGGCATCTTCATGCCCAATACACCCCAGTTCGTTCTGGCGTATTTCGCCGTCCTGAAATTGGGCGGCGTCATGGTGGCGACCAACCCACTTTACAGCGCACGTGAGATCGAACATCAGGTCAATGATTCCGGACTTGAAGTCATGCTGGTGATGAGCAACTTCTACAGTATCGTCAAAAAAGTCCAGCCCAACACCAGGCTCCGCACCCTGGTGGTAACCAATCTCAAGGAAACTTTGCCGCCTTTGCTGTCCTTTTTGTTCACGCTAACGAAAGAGAAGAAAGGCGGTTTCCGCGTGCAGCTCGAAGAAGGCGATGTCTGGATGCAAGACCTGGTCAATCGCCACAAGGCGGAGGACCGCCCCAGGGTTGAAGTTGGCCCGGATGACATGGCCTTATTCCAGTATAGCGGTGGCACGACTGGTATCCCCAAAGGAGCCATCGCCACCCACCGCAACCTGGTTGCCAACGCCCTGCAGATCAGTAGATGGTTGGTCGATCTGGAGCCCGGGAAGGAAACCGTCCTGATGGCCATCCCCTTGTTCCACGTTTACGGCATGGTGGCGGGGATGCTGTTCGCCATCCAAACCGGCGCCTCCATGGTAATGGTGCCGAATCCCCGGGACCTGAAGGATGTTTTGACCAACATTCAAAAATACAAGACCACCGTTTTTCCGGGAGTTCCGACCCTCTACAATGCAATTAACAACCATCCCGACGTGGTTGCCGGCAAGTACGATTTGAGCGCCATCAAAGCCTGCATCTCCGGGTCGGCTCCCTTGATGCGCGATACCAAGGAGAAGTTCGAAGCTGTGACCGGCGGTGTGGTATTCGAAGGGTACGGGCTCTCGGAAGCGCCGACCGCCACGCACTGCAATCCTCTCCTGGGCGAAAACCGTACCGGTTCAATCGGGTTACCCCTACCGGATGTTGATTGTCGCATAATCAGCCTGGACGATGAGGTCACGGTGCTGCCGGCGGGTGAGATCGGCGAACTGGTGGTTAAAGGTCCGCAAGTGTTCAAGGGCTACCATAATATGCCGACCGAAACCGGCAATACCCTCCGGGATGGCTGGTTGTATACCGGGGACATCGCCCGGATGGACGAGGATGGCTATTTCTATATCGTCGACCGCAAGAAAGAGCTGATTAAACCGGGCGGCTACCAGGTCTGGCCGCGTGAAGTTGAAGAAGTGATCGCAGACCACCCGAAGGTCCTGGAGGCCGGCGTGGCGGGGATTCCCGATCCGTACCGCGGCGAGACGGTTAAGGCATGGGTCGTAGTCAGGCCGGGGGAGACCCTCACCGAGGCGGATGTCAAGGAGTGGTGCAAAGATAAGCTGGCCAAATATAAAGTCCCGACCCAGGTCGAGTTCCGCGACGAACTGCCCAAAACTACCGTTGGCAAGATCTTGCGCCGTGAGCTGGTCAGGCAGCATAAAGAGGAGCAGAAAGTTAACGTTTAGGTCGATTTCTTCTCTATGCTGAGATCGCGCTAAGATAACAAAATGAGAGGGGCATTCTTTGACCTTGATGGAACCCTGACGACCACCCCGGTTTGGGAAGGAATTATGGCGCACTTCCGGGAGCGCGGGCTCAGGCGCTGGACGCACCGGGCGTTCTGGGGTTACCACATGCCGATTTATCTATTCCGGCGGTTGGGTTTGATCTCGGAAAGCGCTTTCCGTTTGCAGTGGGCGGCCCACCTGGCTTGGTATGTGCGCGGAGACACCCTGGACCAGGCCGGACAGGTGTGGGACTGGGTCGCAACGGATTTCTTGAGCCAACGCTGGCGGCAAGACGTCCGAGAAAAGCTGGACGAGCACCGCCAGGCGGGCGATCTGGTTGTGTTGGTCTCCGGCAGCCCGGTGCCGCTCTTACAGCGCATCGCCGCTGAGCTGGATGTGCAGCACGTGGTAGGCACGCGCTTTGCACTGCGGGATGGTCATTACAGCGGCCGGAGCCTCCAGCCGGTATGCATCGACGAGAACAAAGCGACCCTGACAAAAAGCTATTTGAGCGGTCTGCGAGATAAGGTCGATTATCCGGCAAGCTTCGCCTATGCTGACTCGATTTCTGACTTGCAGATGCTGGAAATGGCGGGGCATCCGGTAGCGGTTCATCCGGATGAGGCGTTACGCCGCGAGGCTCTTAAACGAAATTGGTCGATTTTCCCCTAGCGTTTGCGATTCTTGTGTTAGTCAACAACATGTTGAACAGAGCACGATGGTCGAATAGCACGCTGATGGCGACGGAAACCGTCGCTCGGCAGATGGATCGCTGATTTTCGCGGTATTCTAAATTACGAGCGCCTCAAAATGTATAGCAGCGCAGCTGCGTAAGCCTCGCTGGCTTCCTGGGACTCGAAGTTCTCAATTTCCCCCTTATAAATTATTTCGCACACATAGCCGCCAACGCTGCCGGTCAATCTTAGAGATGGTTGGGTCTCCGATAGCAGCTGTCTCATCAGCTGGACGCGCAGTTGTTCCTCGCGCGGCAGCCAGACCACCTCCTCGGTCAGAAGATAATCTAAAGCCCACTCCAACACGCCGTGAAATGTGACGACTGGCAGGTTGTTGCGGATCTCCACGTAGGCGTGCATATCGCTGATGACGAAAACGCGGTCATCCAGGCCCCGGTCCGGGATAGCGAAGAAATCGTGCAGCGCTGGAATCCAGGTCAGACCGGCTTCCTTTAATTTGCGGGCAGTTGACAACGAGATCATCCTATTATTATATCCTTGTACCAGATTTTCATCCCGAACAAAATGATGTATCCGCGAATTCGCGCTAATCTAGCGCGAATTTTTAGCGCCAATTCGTGGAGATTAGTGGATAAATCTTCACGTGCCGCTCGTCCTCTATATGGGGAAGAATTGGAGAATGGCCGGCGTAACGCCGGCGATGTCTGCCAGATCGGAGGTGAACGTCTCCCGCAGGCCCTTATCGCCGATGACGAGGCCGGGAACGGGGTTGTTGGTGTGCCGCCGCGTGCTCAAATCCTCCAGGTTGCCGTGGTCCGAGGTAATTAAAATGAGTCCCTGGCGGTCGTCCCAATTTTCAAGCAGTCCGGACAGCACCTGGTCGAAGGTCTCGAGGATGTCGCACGCCCGCTGCATATCCTGCATGTGCCCGGCGTAATCCGTTAACCACACCTCGTAGAAGACCAGATCATAGTCCATGGCTAAATCTGCCAGGCGCCCACCCGCCTCTTCTGGCGTCAGCAGCGGGGTGTCGGAGAATCCCAGCTGGTCGCGCCAGCCCTGATTGGTGAAGTCGGCCGAGAGCGCCTCTCCGGCGAGCAGGTCGCCGGCAGTTTTTAGCGAAATGCCGGCGCTGGTGACCGCCAAAGGAATGGCTGAGTAAAGCCGCCGGCCGGACTGGATGGCTTCAAAGTAGCGCGGCGGGTAAGCGTTCAGCAATGCCGAGCGCAGCCCTCTCCAGCGGAGTTGTATGAAGAGGTTATCGCTGCGAATCAAATCTGCCACATCCGGATTCGGCTTGGGGCCGTAGTGGTAGCCGAGTTCAGCGGGCACGCTGCGTCCGGTGACCAGGCTGGCCTGTCCGCTAGCGGATTGAGGCAGGCCCGGCACGCCCAGGCTGGCGTCCAAAGCGAGCAGGGAGGCGCGCTGGTTGTTATGGGGCGCAGCAGATTTCACCAGGCGCCTGCCATCCAGAAGGTGTTGAAGGCGCGGCATGTGCGCCCGGGCGAAGGGATTGGTCCCCGGACCTGCGGAGCTCAAACCAATCCCGTCCAAGAAGAGAAACAGGAATTTCACGAGTGTGTTTTCCGGCGCTCCCTTCGAAAAGTAAACCAGGCCGACGGGCGGAGGCCGCGTTCGGTGCCATCCTGGCGCTCGACCGGACGCAGGCGCTCCCTCAATTTCTCCAGATCCGCTTCCACAAGCCCCGGCCCCGAACCGGCAGCCTCTTTGAAAAATCCGTACATCAGGTAGGTTCCTCCAGGAGCCAGCAGGCGCTCCAGGTTATTAATATAGTCCAGTTTTCCTGCAGCGGGCAGGCTGTGAAAGCAGCCCATATCCAGAATGAGGTCGAAAGAACCATTAACGTCCTTCAGTTTAGTGACATCCGCCACCCTTAGATCCACGTCTACATCGGCCTGGCGCGCCTTACGCTTTGCGATCCGGATGGCTCGGGGAGCGAAGTCTACGCCAGTTGTCTCCCAGCCGTGATGCGCCAGGGTGATGACATTTGTGCCCGTGCCGCACCCCAAATCCAGGGCGCAACCGGGTGCATGGCTCTCGATAAAAGC
>DATCIL010000709.1:0-9964 GCA_036507795.1 Anaerolineales bacterium
CCGAATACGCCGATCATTTCCACATCGTTCTTGCGACAGATCTCAATTAATTTTCTAACATCAAAAGTGTAAGCGGTCATAGGGTTTTTCTGGCCCTTCTACTGATAATTTTACATGTAAATTGGCGGAAAAATCAGTGGATGAATATTTTGGGTTTTTCTTCTTCTGCGCGGTCCGCTTCGTTCTCAGCACGTCGAGAGAGCTTGAACGTAAATCTTCCTTGCCGTTTTCGCGGCGGGATGAGCAGGACAAAACCGATGGCGATAACGATCTGCCCAAGAATAACGCCGCGCGCCTGCCACTCACCAAAGTATGGCAGGTCCGGGAATGGATGGCTGCCGAAACCGAAGACATCGGCCATGCCAGATATCACGGCGATCACGTATCCGGTGCTTACCAGGCGCAGGCCAAAGTCGGCGGCAATTGTTTTTGGATCACCATTCCATAAACCATTGAGACAAATATAGCCGCCGACGCATATTATGGCCAGTCCAACTAAGAAAACGGCGATCTGGACAAAGCCAACCACAGGGCTGCGGTCCAGGCCGAAGAGCCCGGGATTTGCCCCCAATAGAAATACAAGCAGACCAACGACGACGATGCCCAGCCCCAGGCGGACGCGAAAGCGTCCGTTGGCCAATCGATAGCGATGATTAGTCATGTTGTTTCCGGCAAGGTGCGACGCAGCAAGGAAAGCCAATTTTCTCCTAAAATTGCAGCAACATCGTCTACAGTGTAACCTCTTTGTTCCAGCAGGGGGATTAGTTTTTGCAGATCGGCAATGGTATCCACCTCGGCAGGCGTATACTGTACGCCGAACCCACCATCAAAGTCTGTGCCCAGGCCCACATGCCGGGCATCGCCTGCCATCTGGCAGATGTAATCAATTTGGGCAACAACATGATGCAGCGTGATGGCATGGCGGCCATCTTTCGGCGTCCACTGGTAGTCCAGGAAGCGATTGTAGGGAACAATTCCGATGATACCATCTCGTTCAATCAAGCCCTGAATTTGGCGGTCCGAAAAGAAGCGATTGCTTTCAACTCGCTTGAGCAGGGCAGCGGCATTGGAATGGGATGCAATAATTGGTCCAGGATAATAATCAGTGGCTTGCAAAACGGCCTCTTCATCCATATGGCTGGTATCCAGGATGAGGTCTAAGTCGGACATGCCGTCTAAAAGGGCGTAACCCTCAGGAGTGAGCGGTCCGGGTTCGCGGGTGCCACCGCAAAAGCGGTTGCCGGCCCATGCCGGACCAATAATACGAACGCCCCGCTCCCACCATTCCACCAGTTCGCCGGGATCGCGCACAGCTTCAGCGCCCTCCATGAGCAGCACCAACCCGACCGGGATTTGTTCCTCACCGGTGGACCGTTCCCAACGGTCTACGACGTCTAAAAAGTCTTGCAGGGTAAGGATAAGTCGAAATTTATCGGGATGATTATCTACCAGGCGATAATACTCATCCAACTGCCGGCTGTAGATTGTATGGGCGCTCAGTGAATCCTTGTAGAACTGAGTATCCCATTCACCCATTCGGCGCCGGATTGGGGCAGCGAACAAGGTGGCGAAGACGACCGCGACCCGGCCGCGCTGGTACTCCGGCCAGCCGAGCAAGGTGTCGCCATTGTGAAGAGGCGCCTCGCCATCTCGCTCTCGTTGGCGGATCTCCCGAGCCGATAGGGTGTAATCCCGGCCGAATGTGAGTATGTTCCAGGCAAGGTCTTCATGTGCGTCTATGATCAGCATAGGTCTGTTAATCAGCTATTCAGCAGGTCAAGGTGTTAGCAATCTGGCGGTCCAGTTTTCCCATGGGGTAGCCGGATAGCTCGGCTGGTGTGGTCCATTGAATGGCTCGGTGTTCCAGCGGGCGGGGTTCTTCATCCAGCAAGCGGCAGCGGAAAGCATGCAAGGTGACTCGGAAGTGGGTGTAAGCGTGGCGATAAACGCCAATCGATCCGCCAACATCAACCTCCACACCCAACTCTTCACCGATTTCTCGCCGCAGGGCGGCCGGTAGGTCTTCACCAGGCTTGAGCTTACCACCTGGAAATTCCCATAAGCCTCCGAGCAACCCGTTAGGAGGGCGTTGGGCGATCAATACCTTTCCGCTCTTCTGGATAACCGCAGCTGTGACGGTGTAATGAGGGATGGTCAGTTTTTGTTCTTTCACCGGGCGCTGCTCCTGAATACCCAATTTGTACGCTGCGCACAGTTCATTCAATGGACAGTTGGGGCAATCCGGCTGGCGCGGCGTGCAGACCGTGGCTCCCAGGTCCATGAGCGCCTGATTGTAGTCGCCAGCCTGGCCAGGCGGGAGATGTTCCGCCGCCATTTCCCACAGGCGGCTTTCACCATCTGGAGAGCGAGCCGGCAGGCGAAGGTCATACAGGCGCGCCAGGACCCGGCGAATGTTACCGTCGAGCGCCGGTTCATCCAGGCCAAAAGCGATGGAAGCGATGGCGGCTGCGGTGTAGCGACCTATGCCGGGCAGCCGGCGCAGCTCCGGGGGATTCTCCGGTAATTTCCCATCATACTGGGTGACCAGGATTTGAGCGGAGCGGTGCAAATTGCGCGCTCGGCTGTAATATCCCAGGCCTTCCCACAGGGCCAGGACATCCTGCAGTGGCACGGCTGCCAGAGTTGGGATATCGGGGAAGCGCTCTATCCAACGTTCAAAGTATGGGATTACCGTCTCCACGCGAGTTTGCTGGAGCATCACCTCGGATATCCAGACACGATACGGGTCAGCACGGTCGCGCCAGGGGAGCTGGCGAGCGTTCTCTGCGTACCAATCTAATAATCGGGCGGCAAGGGGGGTGGACATATACTGTTAAAAAGCTTGGATCACAGATGCGGGGTTTCTGCGTCGCTTTCGGGACTATGCCGGAGGGATTGTGGCTACAGCTGGAATCCCTTTCGGGCAGGCACTATCTTAGTCTTAAATTCTTCGACGTATTCCATTAACTCGTCGATAAGTTGCTTCCAATCTGGGGATTCTAAGATGCGTTCCAGGGCCGGCTTGCTGGACATCTGTACGCCAGCCAGAATTTGCGGTTTATCCTCACCATACATGGTAAACCACGCATCCGTTGGTTCCAGACCCAGGCGTTGAATCCTCGGGATGAATTCCCGAACAACAAACTCAAAATATTCCTGCTCGCGACCCGGTAATATATCCCATGACATCAGCAGTTTTACGGTCACCTATTCCCTCCTGAAGTGCCTAACTTTTGTACTCAAGCACCACGACCCGGGTTTCGGTGGGAACCGTGCTCCGGCTTACTTTCAACGAAGGTTCGGGTTCTGACTCAGCTACACCCATTTCTTTCAAAAACTTGCTTAAGGGAGCGAGCTTAAGCTTAGACTCAGGGGTACTGAAGTGCATGGGGATAACAAAACCAGGCTCGAGTAAACTGACTACTTCTGCCGCTTTGGCAGCGTTAAGTCCACCGCCGCCACCCACCGGTACCAGGGCTACATGCACCTCCCCCAGCGCCTCGATTTCAGTCTGGCTGGGAACGCGCTTGAGGTCGCCAAGATGAACCACCGTCAATCCATCATAATCAAACAGGTATAGCGTATTGCGCGATTCTTCGGATTTGCGTTTGCCTTGACCGTTTGTCGGCACCCCGGTGATAAAAACACCGCCGATTTCATATTCTCCAGGACCGGTGACCAAATGTGGCTTCCCTCTGACGGCCGAAACGTAGTTGTGACCCGGTGCGTCGTGACTCACTGCGACAACCTCTGCCTTTAGCTTCAGGGGTGCATATCCGACAATTTTATGATCAAAGGGGTCGGTAACCACCGATGCCATACCACGTTCGTTCATCCGGAAACAGGAAAGTCCGTGCCAGGTTATTTCCATTCGGCCTCCATCGTAATTTACCTCATAAGATTATACATCATTGCGAGTTGGAACGGCGCAGGGTTATAATTTTTATGGATGGACCACATGCCGAAATCCGTCTTACACCCCAGGGTGACCGCCGGGGGTAGAATTGATCCAATCCGGGAAAATGCCTGGCGCTTGCAGATCCCTGCCGGTTCTAAGGATGTTTATCGCCTGGCACAGTTGGAGGACTATACCAACCTGCGCCGGCATGAATTTCCGTGGAAAGCGCCGGCAAAATTGACTCTGAGAGCGCGAGCCTCAAACCAGGAGATCCCAGGAACCTGGGGATTCGGATTGTGGAACGATCCTTTCGCTCTAACGCTCGGTTTTGGAGGCGCTTCGCGGGCGCTGCCTGCTCTACCGAATGCGGCCTGGTTTTTCTTTGCCTCCCCGCCGAACTACCTCGCTCTTCGAGATGATATTCCCCCTCGGGGAGCACTGGCAGCCACTTTTCGATCCCCCGATATTCCTGCCCCGTTACTGGCGCTATCCGGTCTGGCTTTGCCGTTCGCCTTCCTTCCGGCAGTTGCCCGGTGGATGCGGCGGATAGGCCGGCGGATAATCCGGCAGCATGCGGTTTCTCTTTCGTTAGATCCAACCGAATGGCACGAATACAGGCTGGATTGGGGGGTGGATTTGGTTTCTTTCCGGGTGGATGGGAACCCTGTTTTGGAAACAGGGCTGGTTCCGAATGGGCCACTCGGTCTGGTGATGTGGGTGGATAACCAATATGCTGCCCTTCCGCCGGACGGGCGGCTGTCCTTTGGCAATCTGGCGACCGAGGAGGTCGCCTGGGTTGAAGCTGAGATCGAGTTTCCGATACTTGACGATTGGGTTACCCAAGGGTAAAATTATGCGGCGTTCGACAAGCTGTCGAATCGTAAGGCCGAGATAGCTCAGTTGGTAGAGCACGCGACTGAAAATCGCGGTGTCCCCAGTTCGATTCTGGGTCTCGGCACTGCTTGCCTGTTGCTGGGTCACCATGCGGGTGTAGTTCAGTGGTAGAACGTCTCCTTGCCAAGGAGAAGGTCGTGGGTTCGAATCCCATCGCCCGCTCTGGATTGTTGATTTTGGGATTCTGATTGCTGATTGAGAACCCCACCCCCACTTATTGAGAAGATACGCCAATAATCTTCAATCGGCAGTGCGATGGCGACGTGGCCAAGTGGTAAGGCATGGGTCTGCAAAACCCTGATCACGGGTTCGAATCCCGTCGTCGCCTTTTTATCTTCTGAAAGACAAAGCGAACCGAAGCGGTTCGCTTTGTCTTTTTAGCGACAATCAGATTTTTCCGCTTGCCTTAATCTTTTGGTACTGCTCTTGATTTCTGGAAATCAGCTTATTGATTACATTGCGGATATGCAATTTTGCGGTGCGCGGGCTTACCCCCATCACGGCCGCGATTTCTTGATCCGCACGACCCTGGTATAGTAAATCCAGAATCTCCTTTTCTTTGTCGCTGAGAGCCTCCAGAAAATTTTCCTGATCCATCTCTTGGGCGCCAGATTTAACAGCCAGAAAGCCGGGCATCTCAATCTCTTTATACTGGTCCTTCTCTTCATCCAACGAGGCGATAATCCGTCCGGATTCCAGCTCGCGGATGGCCCATTCATAGAGCGTTAGCGCTTCGTTTAGCAGATTTGCCCTGGTCTTCAACCCAAGCCGATTTACCAGGTCGTCGAGCTCTTGTATTCTTTCCCTGGTCATTTCAAACTGCAGTCGCATGTCCTTTTCCTCGTCACCAAGAATATAAATTGTTCATACTCAATTTATACTCATTTTAAACTCATCGCTGCGATTATAATTTCTTTAAGGAACTTAATCAATGGAACAAACGTTCTGGCCACTCAACTTTGGTTTGGCCTTGCAAACGCCCCCTTCAAGGCAATAGCGAGAAGCCCCAGGGCTTCTGGGATAACTGTGCCTGCCAGTATGTTCGCTGTTGTGGTGTCCAGGTCAAACCCCCATAATCTAAATCCATCCATGACAATGATCCCCAGCGTAACAGAGATCAAACCTGGCAGGGCATAGGCGAGAATGTTTAATATTTTCAATCTCTCGGAAAGCTCCACTCTCAACTTTTCGAGCTCTACTTCCTCTCTCTCCTGTTCTCGTTCGATATCCCGCACAAACCAGGGCTTGGGGGAAAGAAACTCTTTCGCCTCTTTTTTGAGTTTTCGCGGCATTGTTTACCCCATTTTGTTGCATTTTCTGGGATTCTAAGATTTACAATCATAAGCTATTTTGGGGAAAAGCCGGGTATCGCTTCTCTCGCCAGTCTGTCCACCCGCTGGTTGTCGCGATCGCCGGCGTGGCCGCGCACCCAGTGCCAGTTGATTTCGTGCCGCTGGATGATCTCGTCCAAGGCTGTCCACAGGTCGATATTGGCCAGCTTTCCGCCTTTGCGGCGCCAGTTGCGTTCCCGCCAGGTCGGCATCCATTCGGTTATCCCCAATTTGAGGTAGTTCGAATCGGTGTAGAAATCTACCCGGCAGGGCTGTTTTAATGCTTTGAGCGCTTCGATGGCGGCGGTAAGTTCCATGCGGTTGTTGGTGGTATCGGGATCGGAACCAGTCAGGATTTTCTCTCGATCCTTAAACCGCAAGAGAGCGGCCCAGCCGCCTGGACCTGGGTTTGGATCGCAGGCGCCATCCGTATGAATTATTACATGAGGCAGCTCGTTCATGGTTCTGCCCGCTCGTGCAGCTCAGCGGCGGTCTCATCCAGCAACTCTGCGGTGCTCGGGATTCGGTCGGCGCTGAAGTACGAACGAAACATCTGGGTACCCACGTCGCTGACCACCCAGCGCACTACGCTCCAGGAGCGCAATGCCGGCTCGCGCCTGGCATTGCTCAACATTTGAACAGCCTGGGACCACTGGGGATGCTCTGTGGAGAAATCCTCCAGATATTCTAACGTGGCTGTGCGCAGGGGAAATGTATGCCCGGTCGAGACCCAGCGAGCCTGGTTTTCCGGCGATAGAAACCACTTGAGAAACAGCCAGGCGGCTAATTGCTCCCCTTCGCTGGAACGGAACACGGTGAAGTCCGGGCCATATACGGACAAAACGGGTTCGCTGGAGGAAGGAAAGGCAAGCACAGTCCATTCATCCTGGTTGCCGGCCTCGGCCAAAGCCGCCCTTTGCGCCGGCAGGTCGGCGATCGAAGCAGTGATGAACAGGGCCTGACGCCCGGCGAATTCTTCGGCGGCGTGGCCGTCTGTCGTCTGCCACGTGCAGCCGCTGTCATGTAAACTCTTCAGAAATTCTAAAGCTGCTTCAGTCTGAGGGGTGTCAAACTGGTAGCCCGCTCCCTGCGGAGTTACCACCTGACCTCCGAAAGCGTACAGCCAGGCGAGCATGACAGAAGGGCTGGTGTCGACGATCCAGCCACCTGTACCATCGTTATCGGGGTCGCCGTCGCTCCGATTCGCCAGGGCGGCCGCACATGCCTGCTGCGAGAACTGCCGCGGGGTTTGCGGCGGGCTCTCGTACCCCAGCGCTTTTGCCCAGGATACGTTGTAGTAAACCAGCTGGCTGAAACGCTGCGCGGGGACTCCCAGGCGCAGGTCATCCTCATCCTGCTCCCACAGAACCGGGTAGAAGTCTGCGCTCTCGCCGGGATCGAGCCCCCAGTCCGCATCATTAATATAATCTTTCAGGTTTATCAAACCTTCTCGGTCATGCCAGGCAAGGATTTCGTAGTCATAACCAACCGAGATGCTGGGAAGATCCCCGGTTGGAATGGCCGCGCCAATTTTTTCATAAATTTCATTATAATTTCTTTGATAGACGGCCGTGACCTGGATGCCATACTGGTTCTCAGCATTGAAATCCGCCACCGACCTTTCAAAGATCTCTCTCAGCTCTCCTGACCAGACGTGCCATAAGGACACTTCGACGCCCTCCAGTTCTTCTCCGGGTAGACTCGAATTCTCGACGGGAGTGATATCAAGTGTTGCTGTGAGGGCGGGCGATTGAGGTGCGGCGGTATTGGTGGCACCGGGTTCTTGGGTACGAGTGGGCGTGCTTTTGGCGGACTCGCCTGATGGAATCCCCGAACCCTGGCAAGCGGAAATTAAAAGTGCCAGGACGAGCAGAGCGATGGAAACTCTTGCAAATAGCTTGCCGAAATAGGATGGCAAACAACCTGCCAAAAGACGCCACGCGTATTCACTAAAAGAATCTTTTGCCCGATACACCGTTGTGCGATTATATCAAAATCAGGCTGCTCTGATGAATTTGATGGAAAGGATTTGTGATGCCCGATTTAACTCCTGAACTGCTCAATCCCCTGAAATCTTACCGCCTCCCGGATTTCGATCTGGGAGATGAATTCGTATATCCCAATTATGGTGGCGGATCCATTTTGAATATTCCGGCCAGCCTGTGCCGGTTGATGGATGTGCCCGTTTTTGGCGCCGAACCGCTGTCCGAGGAGTTGCTGGTGCCTTTCAATGATGGTTTTCGAGGCGTCATCCTGGTCTTAATGGATGCGCTTTCCCTGTCCAGGCTACGGCGCTGGATGGCAGAAGGCCGGGTTTCACTTTGGAGTCAACTGGCAGAAGAAGGTGTGCTGGCGCCTGTGACTTCGATCACACCCAGCACTACCTCCGCCGCCCTGACCAGCTTGTGGACTGGGCGCAGCGCGGCGCAGCACGGCATTGTTGGCTACGAGATGTGGCTCAAGGAATATGGCATCGTCGCTAATACCATCCGCCATGCGCCAATGAGTTTTCGTAAGAGCACCGGAAGCCTGAGCGAGGCAGGTTTTGATCCGGAAAAGTTTCTCCCCTTCCAAACCCTGGGAACTCACCTGGCCGCGCACGGGGTCAGCGCTTACGCCCTTCAGCACCGCAGCATCGTACATTCCGGTCTTTCCAGCATGTATTTCAAAGATGTGGATGTGCAGGCCTTCAACACCGCGGCCGATTTATGCATCAATCTGCGAGAGCTGCTTGAGAGTAAAAAGGAGGAGCGTTTGTTTGTATGGGTTTATTGGGATGCTGTGGATTACTTTTCGCATATCTACGGGCCTGACGACGAACGCACGCTCGAGGAATTCGCCAACTTCAGCGCTTCTTTTGAACGCTTGTTTCTCGGCCGCTCCAGCAGCGAAGCCCGCCGGGATACGCTTTTGATCCTCTGCGCCGACCATGGTCAAATCAGCACTCAGCCCGATGATTACTATGATCTAAAAAATCACCCGAACCTGACACGGCGCTTGCACATCTTGCCTACCGGGGAGACCCGCATGGCTTACCTGTTCGTAAAACCGGGTCAAACGGAGGCAGTGCGGGAATACCTGGAGCGCACCTGGCCAGCTCAATTCAGACTGGTCGATCCCGTTTTTGCCGCCCACTCTGGATTATTCGGTCCTGGCGATCTACATCCCCGTTTACTGGATCGCGTTGGCGATCTGCTGGTGCTCGCGCGGGGAAATGCCTACCTGTGGTGGGCAGAAAAGAAAAACCACCTTTTTGGAAGGCATGGGGGACTGAGCCAGGATGAAATGATTGTGCCTTTGCTGGCGGTTCGGCTGTAGGGGCGTTTACGGCAAGAAGTCCCAGGGGTTCACCTTGCCGTAGGAGTCGTGCATGAGCTCCAGGTGGATGTGCGGGCCGCTGGACATGCCGGTGCTGCCGATCGCCCCAATCGCGCCGCCCTGGTAAACATTCTGCCCGCATCCCACGCTGATGACCTCCATATGGGCATAGAGCTTTTGCCAGCCGTTGCCGTGATCGACCACCGCCATATTGCCGTAACCGAAGTTATTCCAACCGGCGTAAACGACCACGCCGCTATCCGAGGCCCACATCGGCTCTCCCAGGTAGCCCTTAATGTCTATGCCAAAGTGGTTGGTAGCAGGGGAATAGTCATATCCGGAGAGGAACGTGTTGGCGCTGGGCCAGATAAATGCGCCGGTACCAACGGCTCCATACAGGGCATCGATTGCGACGTCGCAGGCGCCTGGGCCAATGAATTTAGCCACCGAGGGGTTGTCCCTGGTGATGCGGGGAGCGAAATTAATGTATTGGCGTTCGCCGCCGGGGACTATCAGGAATGTG
>DATCIL010000710.1:0-3879 GCA_036507795.1 Anaerolineales bacterium
ACCGGATCTCAAGGCTATAACTGGGATTTCCAGACTGTTATTGAGCTTGTTTCACAAAAAAGGTTGAATCTGAGCAGCATAATCACTCATGTTTTACCGCTGACTGCCTTGGAGGAGGGATTTAAACTATTGATCGATCCGGATGGGAAGGCTATAAAGGTCGTCGTTACAAATGAGTAAGGGCGGGTCCGTGCAGGCATATAACCTTCGAAAACGGGCACCATACCTGTTTCCGAACCATTGCTAATCAAAGCGCAGACCCGCCCCCACCTGACCTAATTTCTACACCGTCCGGTCGGCAGGCAGGTCGGGGGACAGGAACTTTTGGCGGTCTTCAAACGTCTTCTGATTAAAACCCTACACATCTTGGGAGATAACCCATGACTCGCTTCACCGGCCTGCTTACGATTGTACTCGCCATTATGTTAAGCGCCTGCGGCGCGAGCACTCCGGGCACCGCCCCCGCTGGAGTCACTACCCCGATCGTCGGCACGGCTTCGGTCAGCACCGTCGAACCGATCATTATTACCGAGCTGCCGCCTGATTACACCCCGCCACCTACTTCCGTGCCCCCTACCCAGACACCTATTCCAACCCTTCCCGGTGGATTAGGGCCCACCGAACTGAAGTATCGAGTCCTGGATCAGTTCCCAGACTTCTTCTTCTGCGACCCCGACTACTATCCGGTCGCCCACGGCGATGAACTGGATCTGGCCCGCCAGCGTTTTCCGGAGCTGCAGGCCAATCCCGAGGAATTCAGCACGATCCTGGAGCACAATAAGCTGGCGGGCCTTGCGAACTTTACCAACGAGCAGATATTGCTTATTTACCGCGAACACAAGAAACTGGCCGCCATCCCGTTTGAACTTACCGACAACAGTTACCAGTTCCAATTGCAGGTCGCCGAATCTGAAGGCGAGGGCGAGCTGATCAGCGGCCTCATCGACGACCAGGGTTCGATCACCATTCTGGAAAGAAATCCGTCCATTGCCACCTGCCCGATCTGTCTTGCCGCTGGCACGCTGATCGACACTCCCGCCGGCCCCGTACCCGTACAAAGTCTTCGTGTAGGAACGCCAGTTTGGACGAGGGACAACGCTGGAAGGCGTGTGGCGCAGCCGCTGGTCCGAATCGGGAAAACGGTTGTGCCGGCCAGCCACCAGGTTGTGCATCTGGTGCTGGACGATGGTCGCGAGTTGTGGGCTTCGCCCGGCCATCCCACCGTCGATGGGGACACTCTGGACCAGCTCCAGATTGGCGACTCTCTCGATGGCGCAAACATTCTCTTAATTGAGCGTCTCCCGTACACGGACTTGGCCACCTACGACCTGCTTCCTGCCGGTGAGACCGGCTTCTACTGGGCGAACGGAATCATGATTGCCAGCACGCTAATTGAAGATCATAAATAATGATGGCCATTCTGAGGATGAAAAGCCATTGCCCTGAGTTGCCCCCCAGGGCTTGTATCGCAGTTCACCCGCCTTTGACAGGGAACCGGCGTCCTTCGGTGTGATGGTCGTGCTTCCAGTGTTTGCTGAGCAGGCAGAAGAGACCGTTCTTACTTATCTTACTTAAAGTTGCTTAACTCTTCGCGGACCACTCGTCGCACGATATCTTCCAACGGTTCTTTCTGACTTCGAATGTACTCCCGTAGAGCATCGTTGATCATAGTCTGATAATTTCCACCACCCTGGGCATTTGCCTGTTGGCGAAACCACTCGATAATGTCATCGTCCAAGCGGATCGTGATTCGAGTTTTGCCAGGAGGCAAGGGGTCAATCGCCCCTCGCTTTCCATAACTGAAATTGTAGTTTTCTTTCATATCATTCTTCTTCATACTGTTTTCGCTCTCGCGCGTTTGCTTTCCGTGCGGAGATTATTCGAATGCCATCTTCACGATAAGCATAAACTACGACGAGAACACGTCCAAAGGCATCCGCACCAATTGTAATGAGCCGTTCTTCATCAGGATAATCATCTTCAATCGTAAGCGACCTATCGTCGGCGAAAACGGCCACGGCGTCGGCAAAGGAAATCCGATGTTTGCTGTAGTTCTTGCTCGCTTTTTGCGGGTCCCATTGGTAATCCATAGAAGCATTATATGCACAATTGTACACCAAAACAAGGGGCGAATATCATGAACTCCGGAGAGCAACCAGAGCGCCAAGGCTAGAGCGCCGACAGGCCGATGAGCGCCCAGTCGACCTTCACGTAACAAGTACGGTCCAGCACAACCGGCGCGGCAAGATCCACTTTCCTGGTCGAACTACTCAGAGACGATCATGGGTCATCCAGCAGCTCGTACAGCTCATATGGCGGGGAGCGGTAGATCAGTTGGGTATGATTGGCGATCAGGTCCAGGGCGAGGTCCTTGATAAAGTTTCCATGGTTGACGTTCAAGAATCTATCGATGAAATCGGTCCTCAGGAGGACGTGCGTAAAACCGCGCCGGTTTAATTCCCGCGCCAGCTGGCTGGCATTCTTAAATTCCTCCAGGGGAACAGCCCTTTGCCCGATTGGGTTTGCCCACATATACTCCCGGTCCAGATAATATCCTCGCGATTCAAACAATGCCAGCCAAATCCTGGCATCCTTGGGTAAATGGTTGTTGGCATAAATGATGGCTTCAAATCCCGGGATTTGCTCCGTTAAATACTGGTCTCGATCCTTTTTTCCCGCGGTATAAGGTAAATTGCTGCGGATCAAATTCCGGTCGGCGGGATCAGCCAGCCAGTTCGAGAAGAGCAGAAAGCCGATGAACAGGACTTTGATCAGAATGGACCAATTAGTTTCTAGCCGTAAAAGTTGCCCGAGGCGATCAAGCCGCCGCCGAGGACGGCGGCGGGAGCGATTTTCGGACATGGTCTTATCGCGATCGCCAAATAACCAGGATAGGCCAACGGCAGCCAGCAATGCCAGCACAGGCAAAACTGGCATCAAAAAGCGGGTCTGGTGGGTCTGAAAAAACCAGGCAGTATAAAATACAACTGCGATAATTGCCAGCCACTTCAAGAGAAGGTCTTTACTCCGCGAATAGAGCAGCGCGGGAACTGCCAGGGGAAGCAGAAACAGGTATGACCAGCCGAGCGCAAAGCGGAAGGAGCCGAACTTCTCCGGCTCGGTCGTCAGGCGCCAGATTCCCGCAGCCCAATTGGCGAGAGTCAGGGGCATATTCGGCTGGCGGATAAAGTTCATTAAATTTTCCGTGCCCACGGCATCCCAATCCCGCGCCCCAAAAACCTCTTGAAGGAACGGCCAGAAAGGATTTCCGGTTAAAATCCAGGTTTTTAAATACCAGGGCGCGACCACGGCAAAGGAGATCAGTCCATAGGTGATAAAGGTTTTCACGGACGCGAGCGGGCCGGATTTCTTTGCTGTGAGCAGTACGGTCAAGACCAACAGGCCTAAAATGAACGGAGTCAACGCCGCGTTTAATTTTGTGCTGGCTGCCAGACCGCCAAACAAGGCTGAAAAAACCAGCAAACTCCGTTGTTCTGAAAGCAGCCATTCAAGGAAGGCCATAATTGCCAAAAATGTAAAAAGCGTTAAGGGCAATTCCACAAGAGCTGTCCCGGCCAGGGTTGTGACCACCGGTGTGTAGGAAAAGATCACCGCGGCGATGACACCCACCTGCAAACCAAAATACCGTTTGCCAAAGGAAAAGATGGCCACAAGGATCAAAACAAAACTCAGCCAGCTCACCAGGTGAGTGAGCGTCTCCGAGCCGAGCAGCAGACCCAAAGTGGACAGTAATTCGCTTTCAAGAGGCCAGTTCGAGTAGGGGATAAACGAAATGTAGCTGATGCGATGGTTTTGAATGAAAATTTTGGGAATGGCCAGATGGTAAGCGACTTCATCATAGCTCAGCGGTGGGAGCAG
>DATCIL010000711.1:0-1126 GCA_036507795.1 Anaerolineales bacterium
GAATGACCGCATCGACAAACTGCGCGAGAATGGTATGCAATCTATGGCTGAAGCCATTTTGGCTCGTTGGTTTGCTCCCAGTTTTAAGGAAAGATCACCTGCTGCTTATCAAGGATATTACAACATGCTCACCCGCATGCCCGTGGAGGGATATACCGGCACCTGCGAGGCCATCCGGGACGCGGATTTGACCGAAGCTACCAGAACAATTGGGGCGCCCACCTTAATTCTTTGTGGTACAGAAGATGTCTCCACTCCACCCGATTTAGTTAGGGGGTTGGTAGAGCTCATGCCGAATGCGGAATTCCAGGAGATCCCTGGTGCCGGTCATTCAACCTGTATCGAGCAACCAGACGCCGTTGCGAGACAGATCGAGCGGTTCTTATGATCGTCAATTCTGCCCTCTGCCAATACTGCATTCTCTGTTGCAAAAAGAGTTTATGCCGAATTGAGCGGAAAGGAAGCTGCTGATGAGTGAATTAGTGAAATACAACTTGCTGGATTGGAAGGTTCAACCGCCCTATCTCCACCCCGCATACAAGTCGACTGTCAAGCGTTCCCCGAGCCGTCCCCTGGTTCCTCTGACACAATCTCTGGCGGAACTAACCGGACCGGTTTACGGTCGTGACGAAATCCATCCACTCGATAACGACCTGACCAAAAACTCGGTCAAGACCGGCGAACCGTTAGGAGAACGGATTATCGTGACAGGACGCCTGCTGGATGACCGCGGGAAGCCCATCCGGAACGCCCTGATCGAGATTTGGCAGGCCAACTCAGCCGGTCGTTATATGCACAAAGTGGACCAGCATGATGCGCCACTCGATCCGAATTTCCACGGCGCAGGTCGTACGTTGACAGATGAGAACGGTGTTTATCGCTTCACTACCATCAAGCCCGGGTCGTATCCGTGGCGCAATCACCTCAATGCGTGGAGGCCCCATCATATCCACTTTTCCGTCTTCGGCACGAATTTCCTGCAACGCCTGGTAACCCAGATGTATTTTCCCGGCGATCCGCTTTTGCCGCTCGATCCAATTCACAACAGCATTCCCGACGAGGAAGCCCGCAAGCGCCTGATTTCTACCTACGACCATGACGTGACCACACCGGAATGGGCGCTGGG
>DATCIL010000712.1:0-5577 GCA_036507795.1 Anaerolineales bacterium
CGATGACCAGCGCCGCCAGGATTCGCAGTAGCCCAATGGCACTGATGCGGGCAATTTTTTGTACAACGGACGGAATTGCGACCTTTCGTGTGGTTGGTTGAATGAGGGTATTCATTGGCTTCCTTTTTGAATCTAGATTTATTGTCTGATGCTCTCAGTCTAATAGCAATTCTCCCCAGATGTACCGGGCATCTGGGGAGAATGCTGGCTGGTCAGGCGGCGGGTCTTGGGCCTGGTCAGGAGGTCAGGTTGAATCACTGAGCCCGTGTGAAAAATACTTTATAATTCCTCTCTCACTTACTTTCTCTGTAATCTATCCTGGAGCCGCAGCCATGACCATTCAGCCACCGGGCCCTGAGCGCCGCCCTCATGTCTTAGAGCAGCACGGACAGCCGCGCATCGACGACTACTACTGGATGCGGGATCGGGAAGACCCCAAAGTGAGCGAGCATCTCAAGCAGGAGAACGAATACCTGCAAGGCGTCCTGGCCGGCGCCGCCGGCTTCCAGGAGAAGCTGTTCCACGAGCTGAAAAGCCGGATCCAGGAAAGCGACCTGTCCGTGCCGGAAGGGCGCGGCGAGTATCTTTACTATACCCGCATGGAGCCGGGAAAGCAGTATCCAATCTACTGCCGGAAGCGGGGCTCGCTGGAGGCGCCCGAGCAGGTCATCCTGGACCAGAACGAGCTGGCCAAAGGCCGGCCTTACTGCAGCCTGGGCGCCTTTGAAATCAGCCCCGACCACGCCTGCCTGGCCTACAGCGCAGACTTCGACGGTTCGGAAATTTTCACCATATTCCTCCAAGACCTGGAAACCGGCCAGCTTCTGCCGGAGCAGATCGAGCGGACCATCAGTTACATGTACATGCGGGTCGGGCTGGCCTGGGCGGAAGACGGCCGGACCTTGTTCTACACTACCTTTGACGCCACCATGCGGCCGGATAAGGTCTACCGCCACGTTTTGGGAAGCGACCCGGCCGGGGACGCCTGCATTTTTCACGAGCCAGACCAGGCTTTTTACATCTACCTGTCTAAATCACGCAGCCGTGAATATATTCTGCTGAACCTCACCAGTCAAAACGGGACCGAGCTGCATTACCTCCCGGCCAGCCAGCCGCAGGCCGAGCCCCGCCTGCTCCTCCCCCGCCGGCCAAAGCTGGAATATTACACCGATCACTTAGGAGACGCTTTCTTCATCGCCATCAATGAGGATGCCCCGAATTTCAAGCTCATGTCTGCGCCGGTAGGAAATCCGGCCCGTGAAAACTGGCAGGAGATCCTGCCTCACCGGGAAGACGTCCTGATCGAATCGGTCAATGCCTTCCAGGACCACCTGGTGCTGGTAGAGCGCAAGGACGGGCTGAAGCAGGTCCGCATTGCCGGCCCGGACGGCAGGTCCCAGGTGAGCTACGTGGACTTCCCCGAGCCGGCCTACAACCTGGCGCTGGCGGCCAACCCGGAGTTCTCCACCCGCAAGCTGCGCTTCACCTACTCCTCCCTGGTCACTCCAAATTCGGTCGTGGAATGGGACATGCAGGCCGGCCGTTGGGAGCTGAAAAAGCAGGACGAGATTCCCAGCGGGTACGAGCCGGACCAGTACACCTCCGAGCGGCTGTACGTCCCGGCGCCGGATGGCAAGCGGGTTCCGCTCTCGCTTGTCTACCGCAAAGACCTGGTTAAAGACGGGCAGAACCCGCTCCTGCTGGCCGGTTACGGCGCCTACGGCTCCAGTATCGACCCGACTTTCAATCCCAACCGCCTCAGCCTGCTGGACCGGGGCTTCGTCTTTGCCATCGCCCACATACGCGGGGGCTCTGAGATGGGTCGCGCCTGGTACGAGGAGGGCCGGCTGCTGAACAAGAGGAACAGCTTTACCGATTTCATCGCCTGCGCCGAACACCTGATCGCCGCAGGCTATACCTCCAGCCGGAGGCTTGCCATCCACGGCGGCAGCGCCGGCGGCTTGCTGGTGGGCGCGGTGATGACCATGCGACCCGACCTGTTCAAAGCCGTGGTCGCCCAGGTGCCCTTCGTCGACGTGGTCACCACCATGAGCGACCCCTCTATTCCCTTGACCGTGATCGAGTACGACCAGTGGGGCAATCCGGCCGAGAAGGAATTTTTCGATTACATGATGTCCTATTCCCCCTACGACAACCTGCGGCCCGGCCCCTACCCGGACCTGCTGGCGACGACCGGCTTCAGCGACCCGCGGGTGGCTTTCTGGGAGCCGGCCAAGTTCGTGGCAATACTGCGCACACTCACCAGCAATAACAGCCTGGCCCTGCTCAAAACCAACTTCGATGCCGGGCACTTCGGCGCCTCCGGCCGCTATGAAATTTTGAAAGAGGTGGCGTTAATATACGCTTTCCTCTGTGACCGGCTGGGCGTGGCCTTGGAGTGAACGCCCGCGGATGCGCCATTATTGGCGTGGATCCGGTCGGCCCTGTTTGGTACCGGCTTGAGCGATGGCATAAGGAGCGGGCCAATTGGCAAATCATAGCGGGTATAATTTAAATTGAAGATGTCTGAATCCGCCATCACCATCCGGGAGTTGAGCTATCACTACCGTGGCACGCCAGGGTACGCACTGAGCGATATTAACCTGGAAGTGGGCAGAGGAGAGTTCCTGGTGGTGATGGGGCCGAGCGAGGCGGGCAAGAGCACCCTGGCGACCTGCATCAACGGCCTGATCCCTCACTTTCACAAAGGTCGTTTTCACGGCGAAGTCAACGTATATGGGCGGAACACCTGCGATCACACGGTCGCCCAAATGTCTGAGCTGGTGGGGCTGGTCTTCCAGGACTTTGAGGCCCAGATCTTCTCCACCAACGTTGAGCTGGAAGTGGCCTTTGGTCCTGAGAACTTCGCCCTGCCACTGGACGAGATCGCCAGCCGGGTGAATGAAGGCCTGGCATACGTGGGGTTGGAGGCATTCCGCAACCGGCCCCCTGCGACCCTCTCCGGGGGGCAGAAGCAGAAGCTGGCGATCGCCTCGGTGCTGGCGATGCACCCGCGCGTCCTCGTGATGGATGAGCCCACCACAGACCTGGATCCGATCAGCAAGCTGGGGATCTTCGAAATCACCGGCCGCTTGCGCCGGCGGGATGACATCGCCATGATCGTAGTTGAGCACGAGACCGAGGAGGTGCTGCACGCCGACCGCATTGCCCTGATCAAAGATGGCAAGTTGGTCCGGCTGGGCCCGGCGGATGAGGTGCTGCGGGACGTCGATCTGATGGAAAGCCTGGGCTTGATGCCCCTTGGGGTCCCACGCTTTTTCAAGAGCATGGGCTGCCAGAATCTACCGCTTACGCCGGAAGAGGGGGTGAAGGCCTTCCGGGAAGCCAGCTGGATGATCTCCCCGGAGCGCTATAGCCAGGTGGTGGCTGCCGACCAGGTTGCCAGCCGGCGGATCTCCAGCTGCTTCCCCCCGAAATTGAGCAGCAATCCAACTTTATACCCCGATGCCTTCAAGTAGGATAAGGCCTGGACAAAGTCCACTTCCTCCAGTGCATACTTGGCCTTAATTTCCACCGTAACGCCATCTTTATGGTCCGTTATGAGGAAATCAACCCGCTTTCTCCCGACTTTGCGATCCTTATAATGGATATCAATCCACACTTCCCGGTCGCAATTCAGGTCGTGATCGGGCAGCTCAAGCGCCAGCGCCCGCTGGTAAACGACCTCTTGGAATCCTGGGCCCAGAACGCCATGCACCTCCCTGGCCGCCGCGATGATTCGGCCGGTCATTCCGGATAGAGGATAACGGTCGTCAATATAAGTTGGCTGTATGGTAGTCATTTTGGTGATAACTTTTCCTCCCCAGATGTGGCTGGAATCACTGAGCGGATGATTAAGATGATACCACTGAAAGACTCCTCTACAGCCGTTTCCTATCCATTCCATAAAGCTCTTTCAGTGCCTTCACTCTTCTCATCTTCTCAGTGATTCAAAGCTCTGTCCTTTCAGGTCTCTCTTCTTATCATAATGCGTTCCTGATCGTCGAAACTCCATGTTGTGGTTCTGAGTATGGCTTACTCATCCTCGCTGACTGCAACCGATGCAACGGATAGGCGATATTCATTCCCGGTATCCGTCAAACGGTAGTCCAGAATGAATCGTTTGTCATCAGCAAAGTATCGCTCTTTGTGCTTTATGAGCATCTTGAGGGAGTTTTCTGCTTCCTCTCGCCACTCTTCGCCTGCCGATGTGACTATCGAATTGACAGTAGTGTCTATCAATTCTTTCCGCCCGATTTCAGGAAGGATTGCCGCGTTCCAGGCTATAATAGCTAACGCAATGAGCCTTCTATACGCTTCGTCAGTCGGGGCAGACTTACGAAATGGTGCAATAAACTCCAGCAAGGTGGCGGATATCTTGGCGTCTTCACTGGATGGGAAATCGACCCGGCCCTCTTTGAACAGGCCAGTTTCCCGTAATTGAAGCATTAGCTCATTTAGATCGGGATTGTTTTTCCTCCGACGTCGCCTTTTCTTCGCAGTCATTAACTATTCTCCGCCCTCATCATTAGAATTCGTAGCCACGTGCGACCCAATAATGCCAATCCGCAACCGCTTCTTTCGTCCCTTCATCGGTGGCGTCAATTGGTCTTACCTGAGATAAGGGGATAGCCAGGGTACGCCCGCCCCAGGGCGTTTCAACGAACATTTCATGCTGGCATTCATCCTCTGAAGCCATGCCAAGAATTTCAACTTCATCGCCCGCGTGTAAGGGCGACGTTGCCCTCTCCACAATGCAAGTGGCAGTGAATGGAAAGAATAATTCGTCTTGCAAGTAATAATACCAGGCCATTGCTTGCTCTTCTGGGCCATAGGCGTCAACGGTAATTTCCATCATAATTCGATTTTCGCGTTCAGGGTCTTCTTTGATGGGCGACATATGGTTCTCCTCTCTTCTTGCTATATTGATTATACCCATGCTGACCAATTGCGGAGCCGGTTGGAATAAACTTTCAGGTCTGGTCGAATCGATGGGCATGTTGAATCACTGAGCGGATGAATAAGATGATTGCACTGAAGATTGCTCTGCCGCCGTTTCTCTTTGCTGATCGTAGAGCTCTTTCAGTGCTCTCACTCTTCTCAGTGCTTCCAAGCGCCGGCCAGCCTCTGAATCTCGGCGGGCCTGTACCAGACCTGAAAGGTTTTCCGAAAACCTTTCAGGTCTGCCTTTCAGGCCTCCCTTATTCCTCTACACTTGGGATAGTTCACGCATCCATAAAACTGCTGGCCGGCTTTGTCGCCGCGCCGGGCAGTCCTCAAAACCATAGCGCTGCCACACTTCGGGCAGGTTGGAATTTCGCCGGCGGAAGACCAATCGGCGGATGATGTAGGAATATCCTGGCCGGCCGGATCCGGCGGCGCCTCCACGGCGCTCTGGATGGCAGCCTGGATATCCCGCGTGTCGTAAGCCAGGCGAGCGGGCACGCGCACCAGCGGGAGACCCGCAGTCGAGAATACCCGCTCGACAAACGCATCCCGGCTGATGCGGTCGTCTCGCCCGTGGCTGGAGTCGTCCAGTTCGAAAGCCATGACCGGTTTCATGGTGTGGGGATCGCA
>DATCIL010000713.1:0-1813 GCA_036507795.1 Anaerolineales bacterium
ATGCCAGGTGGTGGAACCGAGGGAAGTGGCGCTCTCCCAAAGAACCGGAAGGGTTTTACCCAGAAACCGCCGCTGATACTTATTAGCGGATACGGATAGAAGGTCCCGAAGGCGGGCATTCCTTTCTTTGCGGATTGGATGGGGTACCTGACCCGGCATCCGGGCGGCGGCGGTGCCATGCCGCGCAGAATATGTGAAGACGTGCCCGCCAGCAAAATCCATTTCCTGGACAAAGGCAAGCGTCTCCATAAACTCTTTTTCGGTCTCGCCCGGAAATCCTGCAATGATATCCGTAGTGATGGCGACGCTCGGGATGGCCTTTCGAGCTGCCTCTACGAGATCGGCAAAGGATTCAGGAGTTGTCTTTCGGGCCATGCGGCGGAGGGTGGCACCGGAACCGGCCTGAAGAGGCAGGTGAAGATGGCGACATAACCGAGAATCTTGCCACAGGGAGAAAAATTCTGCATCTAAATCCCAGGGTTCCAGGGAAGACAGGCGCAGACGAGGAACTTCCGTTTCGCTGAGAATGGTTTCGATCAACTGCCGGAGATGAAGCGGTGAGTCGAAATCCTGCCCCCAAGAACCGAGGTG
The DNA here is from genome assembly GCA_036507795.1 of Anaerolineales bacterium. GTDB lineage: Bacteria > Chloroflexota > Anaerolineae > Anaerolineales > UBA4823 > DASQQR01. The sequence continues at coordinate 592 of DATCIL010000713.1, forward strand.
CACACCGGTGAGGACAACTTCATTGGCGCCGCCGGTCCCCGTGCCGGGGTCAGCGGTGTTCTCTGGCAGACCAGCTTTTATGTCCTCCAGAATGGAGCCGATCGGGCGGCTGCGACCGGGACCCCGCGCGATGGTCGTGACACAAAATGTGCAGCGGTTGTCACAGCCATCCTGAACTTTAATAAAAGCCCGGGTACGCAGACGCGCCCCAGGAACAGGCGTGCGTTCAACAGGTTCCCGGTCAAATTCTTCAAAAGGAAGATCCAGGATAAGCGAGACGAGCCGGTCCTTATCGGCGTTGGGGACAACATGTTTGACGGCGGGAAGGCTTGCCGCGCTCTCGGGATGCAGGCTCGACCAGCAACCGGTGACGGCGATCTCTTTTGCGCCTTCCCGGGCAGCATGGCGAATCTTTTTGCGAGAATCGGCTGCGGCCGCCTTGGTGACGGCGCAAGTATTGATGACCACCAGGTCGGCTTCTGACGGATTGTCCGTCAGCGAATGACCGGCTGCCCGGAAATGACGGGCGTAGGCTTCAATCTCCGATTGGTTTAGCCGGCAACCAACCAGGTCTAGATAGATTTTCTTCGGAGAATTACCTTCTTTTTTCATGATAGCAAGTTCACTCGTGCAAACCTTGCGAAGGTTCTGTGGCATGATCGATAACGAGAAACGAGCAATTAGTAGCCTGATATTTCTGGCAAGAAACGAGCAACCTTCGCAAGGTTGAGCCACGCTTTCTATTTTAAGCTACGGTTTCAACACCGTAAAGTTGTCGAAATAGACCTCGGTCCCGGCATTCTCAAAAGTGCCGGCGATCAATCCGACCTCACCCGAGTGGAGTTCGGCATCATGAACGCTGGCAAGTAAAACGCCATTCGCGTAAAGGTTTAGCCTATCGCCGATGCAATCGGCGCCCAGATGGTTGGCAGTCTGTCCCTGGTAGATAGATTCGCTGGGAAGCATGGCGGGTATGCCAATCAGGCTTTGAACGCCTTGCTTGACCTTTCCGATGCCATAATAACCATCACTGCTGATCACCAGAAAATAGAAATTAACTTTATCTTTGGCGCGGCAGATCAGACCGAAATTGTCATCTTGCAAGGCTGTCAGGCTGGTCGCATCGACTTCAATCTGGACATCCTCGAAATTAAGCCCGGGACTGGCCCAGAGCATGCGGTAGCTTTCAGAGACAAAAATGCGGTATGAGCCGTCTTCATAA
>DATCIL010000714.1:0-6030 GCA_036507795.1 Anaerolineales bacterium
CCATCAGGTTCAGCAAACGATCTTGCGCTTGAGGATCGGATTTCTTAAGAGCTTCAATCCATACATTGTAACGTGCCGGCACCAGGGGATCGAAATTATTCGCCGAATTTATGCCATCGAAGACCGTCAGGTTTGGAAGCAGGCTTGCCCGCAAATCTTGCCAACCGTCTTCCGGGCTAAAGGTATCGAACCGAAAGTATCGATCAAATTTGATCTCGTACTCATCCGCTTCTGGTAAATATATACGTCCTCCATCCAGCCTGGATCTCAAGTCTCCAGCATTTGGAGATTCACCCTGGTAAATTTCCCTGCCGATTCCTGGATTTAGACCCCATCCCGCAAAGATCAAATCCGCCGAAACAGCCAGCCCGACCCCCCAATACCAATATCGATTGTGAAGTGGATCACCCTTCACATTTTGAGTTTTGGGCTCATTGTCCTGGAGATTCAATTCAGGCGCCAGCAGGCACAGAGTGCCGGCGATAACTGACCAAAAGCCGGTCAATGCCGTTGCGCGAATAAACGTTGGACTGATATCTCCCATAAAATACCATGCTAATCCGGAGCCGATCATTACCGCAGCAGCTCCTGCCGTACCCAAACGCGTCCAATATAGGCCCCTACCCTCCGGCCGGTGCCAGTAATGCGCGCCTATCCCCGCCAATACTGAAAGAGAGAAAATCGCCCAAATCGTAATTCGGGTGGGAGCTTGAAACATATCGAAGGTGGGTACATGCCTGTAGAGCCAGGGGAAGATTGGAGTGTTTGCTCCTAATGCCAAAACAAATGAGATAACGATAAGGGGCATTAGGAAGCGAATCAGTCCGCGATGAAAATTGCGAACTTGCTTCCCTCTGACGCTCTTGATTATCGCGCCAATCGCCAAAAACAAGGGAAGCAAGCCAATGTAAACTGCGTCTTCCCAATAATTAGCATAGCCCCAATAATCCCCCCGAACTGGGTTTCCAAACATATCCGGCGCTGCCAGCGTGAGAAAACGCCAGGGCCAGAAGGAATATGTCATCGCGAAATCATAATCGACCTGAGCCGCACGCTGTGATTCTAGTAAATACTCTGCCGTTGGAAATAACTGGGCTGCACTCAGTACCAGTGCAAGCAGGATCGCCATTCCAAATCCTGCCCACAACCATCCTAATCGATAGATTTTCGGCAGAAATCCAGCCGAGGAATTTCTTTCCACACTTTCAGCCTCTTTTTCGAAGGCTGCCCATTGTAACCTGTTTTTTGGACGTGCTTCGCCACCCACTGCGGAAGGTCGAAACATCTTGAGATCCAGCGGATTTTCGCCCATCTTGTTGACACTAGACCCGTAGACGGAAAGACCCAATAATCCGCTCCAGAACACGGCCAGGAGCAGAGTGTACCAGGCAGTTTGAGCATGCCCGGCCAATAGCTGCATAGCCAGAACCAGAGATAAAGTGATAGCTGCTTTCCCCTTATCCCCTATCCCCTTATCCCTGACGCCATCCAATTCCACGATACCAAGAATAATCCAGGGAATCCATGACGCGGCAGCAGTGATGCTCAGAAACCCTGAACGCGCTACCAGATAACTGGATAGGCCAAACGAAAGTCCGCCGATAGCCTGTGCGAGTCTGTTCACACCTAATCGCCGGAGCAATAAGCTCATCCCTACTCCCGCCCAAGCCAGATGAGCCGCCACCAATATAGCCTGACCCCAGGCCATCAGTGCGGCGCCGCCAATTTCAGCCAGAACAAAGTATGACCAATTGGGCGGATAGAATAATCCTGATTGATAGTTGGCAATCAGTGGCGCCCCCATTCCGAGGAGTGGATTCCATAACGGGACAATACCTGCCCGGATGTTTTGCCATGCCGCGTACCACCACGGAATAAACTGCAGAATTGGTGTTCCCCAGAATAGCGCCCGTCCCGTTATGTATATCGGGGCCAGTAAAACGAAAGGAGCCAGCAGAAGCAGCACGTACGGTCGGCGGACCACTCGGCGAATCATATCGAAAGTTAATTCTATCAGATAATCCATGATAAGTTGCGGCCGGTGAACTGGGCAGATATTCCAGAAATTAAGCAGATCACCCTTCTTCCCTCTAAGCCAGGAAGAAGGGTGTTGTCGTCGGATCGCTTTTCAGCCGACGCGGAATGCACCGCTTCATGCTGGCACGGGAAGATTGATAAGGAAAGTGCTCCCTTTCCCGGGTTCGCTCTCCACCCAGATCTTTCCGCCGTGCGCTTCAACCGCCAGTTTGCAGTACACCAGTCCCAGGCCCGTTCCTGTTCGCCGCCCTTTATTTGAAATCGCTTGCTGGAACTTCTTAAATAAACGGTTCTGTTCAGGTTCTGGTATTCCTGGCCCCGTATCAGTGATGCCTATCAAGACGCCAGCGGCATCGGCTTGTTCAACCCTGCGGGCCCAAACTTTAATCGTGCCTCCATCCGGAGTAAATTTGTATGCGTTATCGAGCAGATTGTTTAGCACGCGTTCAATATATTCAGCATCCACATTGATCTCATGAAGGCGGGGATCGACTTCGACCTCGACGGAAATCTGGGCTTTTTCAGCCATGGGTGAGATCTGATTTACGACATGCCAGATTATTTTTTCCACCTCAACCGTCTTTAGTTTCAGTGGAATATGGTCGCCTTCCAATTGGCTGATTGCCAGAAGTTCATCGATCAAGTTGAGCATTTTGTCACCGCTGTGCTGGGCCAGAGATAGCAAGCGTAGCCCTTCTTCAACCTTGCCTTGCTCAAGGCTCTCGATCACCACGTTTATCACGCTCTGCAATGAGGTTAGAGGCGAGCGCAGATCGTGTATTAGCATATGGGTCATCTCATTGCGCAAGTTAGCCAGCTGGCGCTCCTCGGTTAAATCTCGCAAAACAAGCAGATAGCCTCGCACTTCCCCTGACCGATCACGAACTGGGGTTAAAGTCCGGTCAAAGTGCCGTTCAGGATTTTCCGAAAGGCTAATCGTTTTTTGCTCGAATTCCACCTCGCCTTCTTTGAGTTCACGGCAAGCATCCCGGAGCTCATCAGCAGAATAACCCAGGATTTGCATAAGGAGGCTACCGTTATCCTCTCGACGTGATCCGAGGCTTGCCCCGTGGATTACGTGTTGAGAAATACCCAGAAACCTTGCCAGCGTCGGATTCGCAGCCAGTACCTTCCAATTCACATCCAATAATAAGATTCCTTCATTGGTGGTTCTAAGAATTGAGTCCAGCTCTTGGACTCGATTAGCAAGGGCCTGATCGGTCGTGGCATATAAGCCTGCATTCTGAATGGCTATCGCGGCTTGCGAGGCAATCGTTATGAGCACTTCCTTATGGGAGGTATCATATATTCCATGTTTGTCATAGGATTGAACCACGATCACCCCGAGCGATTCCTTGCCTGCAATCATCGGAACTCCTAGAAAGGATGCGGGTGGCTTCTCTGTTGGGTTTAATCCCTGGTTTTCTCGAAGCAGATTCATGCCTTTCCTGATCAGTAAGGGTCGCTGTGTTCTCAGAATATATTCGGCCAGTTCGCTGCCCTTTTGATGAGCTCGCTGCTGAACCCGCTTTCCGTTTTCAATTTCTATGGGAAAGGTTATTTCCTCTGTTCGGGGTTCATATAAAGCGATGTAGAAATAATCCGCGGACATCAATTCAGCTACCTGAGTATAGATCGCCGATAAGATCGTTTTCAGATCTAAACTGGCTGTTAATGCCCTTCCCATGGCCTGCAAACTGTCGAGCTCCTTGATCCGGCGCTCTAACCGTTTACGGGCGCTGGCTAAATTGTTTAGCGCCAATGATGTAAGTACGATTGCGAATGCGAATATCACGAAGACCGCCAACCCCAATCGAGAATAGATCAAGGCCACCAGGGGGGCGAATACAAAAGTATACGCCTCGAAAGCAATGATTCTCGGGAGTGCACCGACGTAATTATCGAACCTATCCCGGCTGTGGAGCGCATTGTAGGCACCCATAAGCAAATGACTGATGCTGATAAATGCGAGACCGAGAAAAACCAGCGGCAGCAGATCGTTCAGGCTCAGATCAACCAGGGGAATTTTTCCTCGGGCATTTTGATAGATGGAACCGGCTGCTAAAACGGCCAGCGCCTGCACGCCAGCATTGGCGAAAGCTGTGCTGATCTGGGAAGTTAGACCCTCTTCTCGGGGTCGTTCAATCTCCTCCGCCCAACTATAATAGATGATGCTGTGGATCAGCGCTCCTGCAAATGCCGCCCAGGCTGCCAGGATGGGTCCGACCACTAGATATGCCGACAGGATAGTCATCGATGTCAGTGCCACAACGCCTGCGCTAAGATAAACGGCAAAAGTCATCGTGAAGACAATCAGAACGCCAAAGAGCACAGATGTTGGCAGCAGGCCTAAGGATGGAGGATTTTCTGCCGTTATCTGCACCAAGAATGCCAGGACGATCAAACCGGTCAGGAAAGGAAGTGAATGTCTAGGTTTCATGTTCTCTCGCGACGAAGATTTTGCAAATTTTCACGCTTAAAGTATATCTGTGCATCCAACAAAATTTAGTTTCAAGGTTGCAAACCGGCCTAATAGATTTGAAAAGGCATGGTAAGATCGGCAACCTGGAAAATCATATACTCTCCTTGCTCATAAACCGGTTCTAGATATCCCGCTTTTGCCGGATTCCAGTCCCCAAGAGCTTTCTCGTTCGGACCCCAAAAAACAAACCGCACATTTAGCCTTTCGAGCAAGCTGCTTCTTTCACTCTCCGTGGTCGAAGTGTCAAAAAACGCCTTCACTTGCGGTCTTAATTTCGCCAGGGCAATGCTTTCCGGACCGTGGCCGATCAGCACCCTCACTGGCGTCCAGGCCGGTAATGCATTGCCGGTCTCAAAAGATGCCAGGACGATATCATCATCCTCACAATAATTCGCCAGAAATTGAAAGGCATCAACCTCCTCCATTGGACGGAAAATTGGTAAGCCCGGATGTTTTACTGCCTGCAGTCCTCCTACAAATAAAATTAAGGTCGAAGGCAAGGCCAAAACCAGGGGCAGGCCGATAATTTTCCGAGATCCGCTGGCTTTGCCGATTGAACGCCTGATCTTGCCGGCGAATTTGCCTTTCTCACCCTCTTCGTAGTTTCCTGGCTTCCAAACTTCCAAACCCTTAATGGTTAACAGCACCAGGGCAACCCACGCCCCCTCCGGTAACCTGCGCTGCAAATTGTAGGGAGCATAAGCCAGAAATGGAATCAGCAAAACCCATGCCACCGGTAGCCAACCACTAAAGGGTTTTTGAATTAATAATTGATAGGCTCCCATCATCGCGAAGGGAACCAACAGACCATAAGCGGCCAGGTAGTGCCCTGGCGGAGGGGATATGATCAAATTTTGAGCAGTCCAGTTCTGCAAAAACGGATCCGAACTGAATTTGATGAACGTGTAGGCAACGATGGGAGACGAAATCAAAATACTGGCAATCCCCCTTCTGGCATACAGAGTGCAGGATTTCCAGGAATGAGACCTGATTGCCCTCTCCCTCGAAATCTGCTGGAGCGCGAGTATTCCTGAATGAGCGGTCAAAACAACCCATGCAATCACCACCGTTAGAGGTTGGAAGAAACCCAAAAGCAGAAATAAAACCCCGGCTCTTATCCCTCCCATCGTTGACTGGTTAGCTTCAGCGTTTCTCAGGTAGCTTGCCAGTCCCCACAGCAATAGCGCTCTCGCCATTGCAAGATGAGGTAGCCCGAACAATGACAGGAAACCAAAACTCTCCGGTGAGTAGAATTCCAATGGCAGTGAGCCCAACCAATAAGGCTTTCCTGCCAGGACTAAGATCCAGCCCAGTCCTCCGCCCAATGTGGCCAGGATTAGACCGAGTCTTCTCAGTTTTAAATCCTGTATAAATAGCGACAAAAAATCGTAGGTTGCCAGAATCGCCAAAATGCCCGCTGCAAAACGAAACAGGTGATAAAGTACCACCAGCTGGAGATGTAAGCCGGGTGGCGAAGCCAATTTGCCCAACAGGATGTAAGGGAGAAATGC
>DATCIL010000715.1:0-9847 GCA_036507795.1 Anaerolineales bacterium
AAATCGCTATAGTAGCTATTATGAACCCGGGGACGGCCTCCATTAATGGCGACGTCGGCAAAAGTGATATCGACAGATGTGCCCCAGTAGGAGTTGGGGTTGGTGTGCACCTGGAAGTGGAGGTGGTGGCCAGAGCTCTGACCGGTGTTATCGGCGATACCGATAAATTGCCCTTGTACTACCGGCGCGCCGCGCGCTCTGAGCGCTGGAGGGATGCTATTTTGCGCCAGGTGCAAATACAATTGGTAAGTTGCCGGGTTGGTGCTGTTGTCTTGGAGAACAAGGTAGTTTCCGACGCCAACATGGTTGTTATTAGAAACATCCCACCTGGCATACCAGACAATCCCCGGCTTTGAAGCATACAGGTTAAACATCGTTTGGGGAACGTAGAAATCGAAGGCATAATGGGCGCTTCCACTGGGAGTGTACTTATCATGCGCAACGCTCTGAGATAACCAGGCTATATTGCCCTTTGCCCAGGGGAGCAGATACCCGCCCAAGGGGCCCAAATTGGCGCTCTCGATTTGTTCCGCAAGCATTTCGAGCCAGAATTGCTTCAACTCCTCCGATACCAATTCGGCCGGCGCTCCCTGGAGTTGATCAACCCAATTTGGATCGGAGGGCAGGATAACGCTCCAACCTGTGTCGGGGTCTTTGACGGCGAAGGCCAGGCCGGGCTCGATGGGCAATATTTCCCCGGTTTCCGGATCTTTCAACACGATCCAGGCTATTGCGGTATCTCCATCCGGCGAAATCTCAATGTTTTCAACCTGCTCGTGGTTGACAAGAAAGCTCAGGACATTTTCGCTCTCCGCCGCAATGGCGTTTTCGACAGCTGTCTGAATGCGATCGAGTTCTTCAACTCCTTCCGGAGCAGGCGTGGGGGTTGGCGGGAAAGGCGCGGCGGGCAATTCGGCAGAGGCACTGAGATGAAAAACAAATATGCCCAGTAGAACAGTGAGAGGGAGGAGCAGGCGTTGAATTTTGTTCATTGACATAAAACTTCCGGCAGCTTCCCGGTTGCGGCGATGAAGGCGCGTCGCCCGCGACGCACCATCGCTCAAGCAACCGGGAAGCTGCTAAGAAACTCGCGGCGGATACTTTTCTCTTCGAGAATCCACAGCTCGGTTGTAAACCGCTTGATAGAATAGCGATCATGTACCACTGCAAGAATGGTGCCATCAAAAGCGGACAGGGCCTGTTCGAATCGCTCGCGAGAGGGGATAGCCAGATGATTGATGGAATAGGATTTGGAGATCTGGTGAGCAGTGAGCATGTTTGGAGCCATTGAATGCTGCCAAATTATAACAGAGCGAGATGAGCGGATCGCTTCATATCTGAAGGCAAAGGGTTTCAAATTTGTTAGGACGGCTCTGTACATTCTTCCTACAAGAATTGCGGTTGTATAATCTTGGGTGAGATCCCTAAAAGATGGATGAATCGAGTGAAAACAATACCTGGTCGAAGGACAATCCGTTTGATAGGCTTTTTAGTACTCCTGGCTGCCCTTGTCTTCGGTTACCGGGCCTGGCTTGTTTCGAGACAAGCCAGGGTGGTGGTCGAATGGAGCACCGCTTCCGAGGTGGATACGGCTGGCTATTATTTATACCGGAGCGAAAAACCAGGCGGGCCTTTTGACCGGGTGAACAAAAATCTGATCCCTGCCTCGAACGATCCCCTGGTTGGCGGAAGCTACTCCTACGAAGATACTGGTGTGCAGGCCGGTAAGACATATTATTACCAGCTGGAAGACATCGAACTGGATGGCTCGAGAACCATCCACGGTCCGATTGAGATTGCCGCTACCAGTCGCGGGCGGATTGAAATGCTCCTGGCCGCGGTCCTGGCGATCGTGGGCGCCGCCGGAGCCATTGCTGCGCCGCGCTTCTCACAAGAGTTATGAACAGCGATAAGGATAGTTCGTCGTTCTCGTTTATTAACCTGGCGATCGCTGGTATACGCGTTAGATTGGCCTGCGATAACCACGGGGTAACCGAGCTGCTCCGTGGGCGATACCGGGATTTTCTGTCAGATGGCCAGCCTTACCTGGAAGCGGTCGTAACACTGAGTGATCAGCCCGGGCTGAGTTCCCTGCTGAATGCCGAAATTGAATTCCAAGGCGGCGTCCTGCGGTTTATTGCATCTGGATACCAGGGAAATATCGATGCTGGTGCGGGTCGGGCGGAACTGCAGCTATCTTCCGTCCGAGCGGTTGAAGAAGTTGAGTATTTTTTGCGCATCATCTATGCAGTGGCAGCTTACGAAAATGGCGGTTTGCTCTTCCACGCCGCGGGAATCGTCAAGGGAGAGCAGGCCTATCTCTTCTTTGGACATTCTGGAGCCGGAAAAACCACCGCGGCGCGCCTATCGAAGCGGTACCTGGTATTGAACGACGACCTCTTGCTGCTTCTTCCGGGCTCGCCGGATTCCCAGGACCCGCGGGTCTGGTCGGCGCATGCCACCCCTTTCTGGAACCCGACTCAGGTAAGACCGGCGGCGGCCGGCGCCCCCATCGCCGGTCTCTACCGCCTGGTCCAGGATAAGAAAGTGTTTCTTGAGCCGGTGAGTAAGGGCCAGGCCCTGGCCGAGTTGATCGCTAATTTTCCCGTAATTCCGGATGATCCGGGCCGCAATGAGGGCTTGATCAGTAGGGCATTAAGTCTACTCGAGGCCGCGCCCGCTTATCGGCTGCACTTTTTGCCGGACGATTCCTTCTGGAACGTAATTAGTAAATAACAGTCGGGGGGGAAATTAGTAGATATTAATTCCCTGAAAGGTTATCAGTTCTGAAAACATAATTTATTGACTTTTTCCTTGATATCGCATTAAAATAAGCAGAGTACCGATAAAGGCAAACCCGGCGAAAGCCGGGGGCGCAAAGCCATGGGTCTAACGCCATCGAAGGATGGCCACGATCGCCAGGTTACCGAAGTTCGGAGTGACTCTTCTGCTTTGGGCCTGGTTTATCAGGCCCAAATTATTTGAGAACTCGGGGAAGAGTCACATGACGAATGAGACTGAATCCAATCTCCTGCAAATTAGCAGCATTCTTCTCGAAGGGCGGTTCCGGCTCGGGTTTTGGGTTGGCGTCGTAATTCTGGTTGGTTTTGCAGGCGCCGGTTTGGGACGAACGGAATGGCTTTTTGGAGAGGCTGAAGCGGCGTCCTTGTACTCGTCCACGGAGGTCTGCCAAGCATTTGAGCAGGTCAATGACAGCGCATTTGGCCTCGGTCCTGGCGCCGATGGCAAGTATTCGAGCGAAGAGGGTTTTGAAGTTACCGTTTTCAATAACCAGCTTTATGTGGGCATGGAAGCAGATAACAGCTTTGGCGCGCGAATATGGCGGAGCAGGGCGGGAATCAGCGCGCCGTCCAGCCAGGCAGATTGGGAGGAGGTTGCGGCAGGTCCTGATGGCTACCCGTTTGGCGTTACCCAGCTCGCTCAAGTAGATCATATCGACAGCCTGGCGGAATTCAATGGGTATTTATATGCCAGCACTGCCAACGGAGGAACCAATACGCTTGGTGCGCGTGTATTTCGCAGTTCAACTGGAAACCCGGGTACCTGGGAAGACGCGGTTTCCCAGTTAGGACCCGGTTTTGGGGATGTCAACAACCAGAATTTTAAGGATATGCAGGTTTTCCAGGGCTGGCTGTGTGGCGGCACGCAGAACTGGCTGAAAGGCGCCCAGGTCTGGTGCACAAATGATGGGACCACGTGGCTCCAGAAAAATGTGAGTGGTTTTGGGAAACAGTATTACGACAGCAGCAACCTGAAGATTTGGTCCGGCTATGTTTTCGATGGCGCGCTTTATTTCGGAGTGCAAAATGTCGGTGCAAGTTACAGCGATGCAACGGATGATGTGGCTAAGTTATTTCGCACCAGCGACTTAGGCGGCAGCCCGAAATGGACGGAAGTCTATTCGGGTGATCCCGGAAGCTTCCGGGTGGACATCCTGGGTGAGCTGGATAGTGCTTTGTACATTTCTGCTTCTAGCGATGACGGGATTATTGTTTTGCGTAATCCGCCTGGCGGGTCGGATTCCTGGGTTCCAGTGAATAGCCCCGGGATGGGCGCATCCTCCCAAAACTCGGGCACATTGGTGGACGGGGCCGAGATTCATGAAAATGTGTTATATCTCGGTGTATCGAACAAGACCTCCGGTTTAGAACTGTGGCGGACAACTGGCGCATCGCAGGATGGCGCAGGCCCGGTTGACTGGCAGTTGGTGTCTGGCAATGGCCTGGGAGACGCCAATAACGTGCATTCCCAATTGATCGCATTCAATGATTACCTATATACGTGGACTTCGAACTACGCCAGCGGACAGCAGGTGTTGCGATCCGGTTGCTCGCTCGAAAATATTGGAGAGTCTACTCCGACCCCAACTTCCGTCTCGACAAGCGACCCCACACCGGAAACCACGGCGACCCCAGCACCATCAGAAATTCCTGGCGGTCCAACCCCAACGCCTACTGGCGCCCCCACCGGTTCACCGTCTGCCACCCCCACAGAAACGCCTCAGCCAACCGTCTATTGCCCAAGCGATGCCAGCTACTGCCAGGAACCCAATGCCGGTTTCGTCAATAATGCCATCTTTCTTCCCTTGGCGATCAAGGCGATGCCGTAAATAACCTGTAACAAATATTCTATCTTTTCGTTTGTTAAGTGGGTGGCGGATTAATTCGAACAGGAGGTGTTCTATTCCATGCGTTCTCCCAACATTCTAGTCGCCGACGATGACCCAGAGACCAGGGAACTGATTCGCTTGATTCTGAAAGACGCGGGAATGAAAGTGGTTCTAGGGGAGAATGGCTCTCAATTATTGGAGCTGTGGCGAGCAAACCCGATCGATCTAATCATTCTTGATGTGATGATGCCGGTTATGGATGGCTTTGAGGCCTGCGAAAGAATCCGCCGTGTATCGGATGTTCCAATTGTCTTTTTGACGGCCAAAGGCCAGGAGGGCGATGTCGTCAATGGATTTGAAATCGGCGCCGATGATTACATTGTAAAACCCTTCCGGCCGGGAGAGCTGATCGCGAGAGTTCGAGCGATTTTGAACCGGCTGGAACGCCTGCGGGAGGATGCTGGAAGAAGACTTCAATTTGAAAAATTGATTTTGGATCTGGATGCCCGCAGGGTTGTCGCCCGTGGAAAAACAATTGAGGTAACCCCGCTTGAATTTCAGTTGCTTCAATATTTAATGCAGAATGTCGGGATTGTGATGAGTAAGGAAAACCTGCTGCAAAACGTATGGGGGTATGCTGAAGCCGCGGGCGATCTAAATCTCATCGAGGCGGCCGTCCGCCGTCTGCGGAGAAAACTGGAATTGGACCCATCACAGCCGGAATATATTCACACTGTATGGGGTGCAGGCTATCGTTTTGGAGAATAACGACAGTCAGCAAATTGTCAGTAATTAAATCCTCTTTAAAACGTTTTACTATTTGGAAATATAAAATCCCTCTGCTTAATTTGGGGTAATTTTTACCCGAAAAGGCAAACCCATCGCGAGATGGGGCGCAAGAAGGATTGCTTCGAAAAGGCAAACCCATCGTGAGATGGGGGCGCAAAGCCATGGATCTGCATTGAAGCCTACCAAGCGCAGACCGCCAGGCTGCCGAAAGTCTTGCTCGGCAGTTTTTTTATTCATCACTTCGAGGAGAATAACATGGTCAAAAAAATTAAAGTTCTTGGAAAGGCAACATTTCTTGCACTCAGCCTGGCGGCAATGATCGTGGGCGCGGCGTTGGCGGTTGACTCGGTAACGTTGCTCAACTACCAGATAGATTTTTTGGGTTTCGAACAGACAGGTGACACATCGACGTGGCGCTATGCAGTCACTGCCAACGGCGATGAGGCCAATGGCCTGAGTCATTGGACATTGGAATTGGGCAGCTGTTACGAAATTATTGCCCCAACCAACAATTACTCGACCCCAACCAATCTAGACGTTTGTACAGACGGGACCTATAGCTGCCAGTCGTCGAATTATACGGTTGTGCAAGGCATCGATCCTACAACAGGGTTGTCGGGGATTAAGTTCGAGGACCCAAGTTCAGCCTTGGCGAGTGGGAACCAGGTAACTCACATTTTCGAAATTACGGTGCAGTACGATGGCGATCATGTCCTGGCCAGTGAAATCGGTGCGGGAATTAAAGCGGGTCAGGGTGAGCAAATCGGGGCGATTTCAGGCCCTGGGTGTGTCCCCACAGCGGTCTCCCTGGTTTCATTTGGAGCAGGAAAGAGCAGTAATCTGCAGGTTGGAGCATTCCTGGCAGTCGCCGGCGCCTTCGCCCTGGTGGGCGGTGTCGTGGTCCAACGCAATCGGAAGAAATCCAACTAGCATAACCTAAATACGTTTATTTGGTCTGGAGGACTTATTATGGACGAAAATGAAACTCGCAAAGTTTATGTCAAACCCGAGATCATTCACGAAATGGAATTAGAGACAAAGGCAGGTTCACCCGCAGGAAGCGAAGATCCCTTTGACCTGTTAGGGTTCGAGCAGTAAACGTCGCCCGACGCAGTATCTGTCTCTTCCTTTCACGGTTTTGACTCAGAGAGGCGATTCAACGAGCTTCGTTTCGATAACGAAGCTCGTTATCTATCCTGTTAGTTGGATTCTTCGCGGATGAATGTATAATTCTCGAGAAATGCGTTCTGTTTTCTTGTATATAGCCTTGCGAAGGTTTCTGTTCAAGGCGGAGGCACTGGATGCGAACATTCGCAAGGCTTTTCATTGCACTCTTGGTAAAGGAAATTGATTCTTTAGATGTCTAAATCGTACCGACTCCTTACCTGTGTGGTCTTATTGCTGTTCTTCCAACCTTTATTGAGCTCGAGGGCGGCGGCTCCATTGGATATTTCGAGTCCAAACGGCGTTTACCTGCGAAGCAGCGATCTCACCGGAGCGGTGATCGAAGTGGTTGCCGCAGAGTATGAGATTATCCGTCAAACCTCACCGGCCGGTGATCTAGGGCAGATCCATATTCCGGGCTTTGCTGATTCAGCGGCGCCGGGCAATCTCCAATTACCCATGAAGGGAATTCTGTTGGACGTGCCTCCTGGTGTTTCCATCGAACTGCGGATCGTGGAGGATGACATCGAAGAAGTCCAGGCGCAGATCGATCTGACCGGCAGTCCCGTCCCCGCCCGATTATCCGAAGATCTCACGGCGGGCGAAATGCGATCCTCGAGTGGGGGAGCTGATCGTTGGGATCCCGGCTGGTCTCCAAAATCCCCGGTAAAAATAGCCGAAGAGGCCTGGGTGCGGGATCAGCGCATGATCCGGCTTGAGATTTACCCTTTCCAGTACGGTCCGGAAGAATCGACCCTACTGTGGCATAAACGCATGCTTGTCCGGTTGGATTTTGTCCCTGAGACAAATCAGGGAAAACCAGATGCGCCATTGTCCCGTTCAGGAAGCTTGCAGTGGGCAGCCGACCTGGAGCAATCGACCAGCGGCCCGCGCTATAAAATTACGGTAAGCGAGGATGGGATCTATGAATTGACCTATGCGGAGCTGCAAGCAGCCGGCCTGGACGTCGGTGCCGTAGACCCTCGCAAATTCCAATTGTCAAACCAGGGTCGAGACGTCGCCATTCACGTGGCCGGCGAGGGAGACGGCAGCTTTGATTCCGGCGATGCCATTAAATTCTATGGCACAAAATTCTACGGCGATTATCTGGCCCAGCAGTACGCCGTGGAGGCCAGCCATTGGATGACGTATACCGGTCAATTAGCGGATGGATCCTATGGCGCCTGGCACCCCGAGTTTACTGCCACGATGATGGAGAAATACACGGATGAGAACGTGTATTGGTTGGTCGTCGGGCAATCCAACGGTCTGCGCATGCCGCTGGTTTCTGGAGCTCCCGGAGATCTGGCGACAACCCCAGCTTACTACACGGACACCGTTCAAGCCGAGCAGTCCCATGAATGGTATACGCATAACTTTACCAGTGAAGATACCTGGTTCTGGGATCGCATCCGGACCGAAGCGACCCGGACCTATACGGCCACATTGAGCAGCATCGCCGCCGTTCCCTCCAATGCAATTGTGCGCGCCGAGCTGGTCGCTCGGATGACCTCCAGCAATAGCCCCGACCACCACACCCGTTTTTATCTCAATGATGATCCGGCTCCCATTGATGACCAGTATTGGCATGGCATCAGTCGCTACCGCTTTGAAACCGAAGTGCCCCTGTCTTCTCTGGTTGAAGGTGAAAACCAGCTGAAGATGAGCGTGCTGTTTGACGCATACGCGAATCAGGTGACTGACGATATTTACTTCGACTGGTTCGAAATTGAATATGCCAGGTTATTCGAGGCCGTCAATAACCAGCTGAAGTTTTCCAGAAATGAAGGGGACAGCGCCTGGAAATACGAAATTGGCGGATTCACCGAAAGTGAGGTCGAGGTCCTTGATATTACCGACCCATGGGCGCCGAGGATCATCACCGGGTCGGAGCTGAACTCAGGCAAATTGGTCTATGAATCTTCCCACGCAGGGCAGGCGGTGTATTATATATTTGGAAACAGCGCCATTCAAAAGCCGGTGAAGATACAATCGCGCCCTGCGAGCAATCTAAAATCATCCGGGGCGAGCGCCGATTATATCTTTATAGCGCACCAGGATTTCATTGCGGAAACCCAAACACTGGCGGATTACCGCTCCAGCCAGGGATTAACCACGCTGGTCGTCGATATTCAGGATGTTTATGATGAGTTCAACGCGGGCATCATCAACCCAATTGCCATTAAGAATTTCCTGGCATACGCCTTCGCCAACTGGGATGAGCCCCCAACCTATGTTTTGTTGGTTGGGGATGGCCACTGGAATCCCAAGGGGTATCAAAGCAATTCGCCGTCGGTTGATTATAGCTCGCCTACGCCGGTATACATCCCGCCGAACCTGTCCTGGGTGGATCCCTGGCAGGGCGAAGTCGACAGCGCCAATCTTCTGGCTGCGGTCGCTGGCGATGACCCATTACCGGACGTTCACATAGGCCGGCTGCCGGTGAACAGCGTCGCCGAGCTCGAGGCGGTGATCAACAAAATCATTGCATACGAAAATTCTCCCTTTGAAGCCTGGCAGTACCACATCATGTTCGTTGCTGACAACAACGATACCGGCGGCAAATTCTCCAACCTGGCGGAAGGTATCATCAATTCTTCTGTTCCTTCTGGTTTTGTGGTTGAGCGCTTGTACCTGGATGATTATCAGGGTCAGGCCGATCCCAAAGAATCAATCAACCAGGACATCATACAAGGGCTGAATGCTGGTGGCGCCTCGCTTCTCAATTATATTGGGCATGGCTCGATCAACCGTTGGGCGGCCGAAGGCATCTTTACCAACAGCGATATCTCCGAGTTATCCAATGGCGCCCATTTGCCGGTGTTGATCTCCATGGACTGCCTGGATGGTTATTGGCTGTATCCCGGCACAACCGGATTGGTTGAGGAGCTTCTCAGGGCGGAGAATAAAGGCATCGTCAGCAGTTTCTCCCCCACCGGTTTGGGCGTGGCCACCGGGCACGACGCTCTGCACAGCGGCTTTTACCAGGCCGTTTTTGAGGATAATGTCAGAGTGCTGGGCCCGGCAACCATGGCGGGCAAGCTGGCGCTGTATGCTACCGGCAAGAATTACGATCTATTGCACACTTTTTCCATCTTCGGTGACCCGGCTTTGGAGATGAAAATTCCGGCTCCGCCGGTTTACTTGCCGATAATTACCAGACCCGGACCTTGATGCAGAATAGACGAAATCATGATCCCAAATTCGGATTCTGTACATATTAAATCCTCGATTGCCGATAAGGCTGGGAAGTCCTATGCTGAT
>DATCIL010000716.1:0-4674 GCA_036507795.1 Anaerolineales bacterium
TTCCCACGCTGGGTTGAGGAGATGGAGCGGTCGCCCAACTTCCAACTCCAGCCTCACACCCCTGATATTCTTCTGGAGGCCCAGGGCCTCGCTACAGTCCAACACCCACGGGACAGAATCATCGTCGCCACCGCGCGCCATCTTGGCTATCCGCTCATTACCGCGGATGAGACCCTCCGGGAACTGGGTCTGGTTGAGACGGTGTGGGAATGAAACGCCACGCGTGAGATGAGCGGAAGCAAAAAGGAGCCGCCAGAAAATAGCTCAGCTGATCAGGATCCCGCCTCGCCCTTTGAAGAGCCGGTTGTCCTTCCCGTCGAGGACTCGATCGATCTGCACGCCTTTTCTCCGAGAGAGATACCCAGCGTGGTGGAGGAATACCTGGAGCAGTGCAGGCGCGCCGGCATCTACGAAGCCCGCTTGATCCACGGCCGCGGCCGGGGCGTCCAGCGCCGCGTGGTCCGCTCGATCCTGGAGAAACATCCCCAGGTTATATCCTTCAAAGACGCCCCGCCCGAATCCGGAGGGTGGGGATCGACGGTGGTCGTGCTGAGGAAGTATTGAGAATGTTTGTGGACTCTGGCAGCTAATATGTCTTCCGTTCGGCGGGTTCACGGCGCGTTTTTTGGAGCTGAGAAGGCGCCGACAAATCTGGAAAGACTATGTGCGAGGTGTACGGGAGTCAAAAAGTCGTTCAATAGCGGCATCTAGCTGGCGGCAAGTAAAGGGTTTCTCGATATAACCATTACAGCCATTTGCCAAACATCTTTCCGCATCTCCTGGTCGGGCCAGGGCGGTTGCCGCCAATACTGGGATATCCTTGGTTTTTGGATTTTCCCGTATCTGAGCGGTTGCTTGCAGACCGTCCATCACGGGCATCATCATGTCCATGACAATTAGGTCAGGACGCCGAGCGGTAGCCTTCTGTACAGCCTCCAGCCCGTTTTCCGCCACTTCGACATCATAGCCGAGACGTTCCAATCCAAACTTAACCACCTCAACCGTGTCTGCGTGATCCTCAGCTAAAAGCACACGTCTCTTCATAGTATCCCAGTCATACTTGACGGGTCACCTTCGCCTCGTGATCTACGCAGCGCTCTTTATAGAGCTAGTACTATTGCATAACCTCTTGCCAGGCGACGAGCCTAGGCGGCTGAGGCAACAGCGAACCCCAGTTGGTCTGTACGAAACTGAGCGCCTGGCTGCTGTAGTAGACGGCGGCGGTGTCTTTGATATCGAACTTGAGATCGTCGCTATTGGGACCTAGCATGAGATGGCCAAAGATTCGGGCGTTGTTTTTGAGCTTAAGCTTTATATCTTCTTCCGTGCTACCCCCAAGACCCCCAGGGGCAATGGCGATGACCAATCCATGAAACTCAAAGTTACCATAAAAATGGGCCTTCCCCTCAACGACAAGAACACCACTGCCGTAAACGTAACCGTCGAAGTGAATATGGTCCGAGCCCTGTTTGATATAAGTGATCTGAGGAGATGAGTCGGTGCCCAACCGGCAGGGATTCGTTGAGGGACAATCGGTGGAGTTCCACTCGAGGCCGGAAAGGCATTTAGGCGGACATGAAGTAGATGCGATCTGATTGATAAAATTGGTGGCTACCTCGTTTACGTCTATGGTCGTGGTGGGAACGCCGATGCTTGGGGTCGCAGGGGAGGTAGTGCCGTTATAATCCTTGCCTTGCACTCGCGATTTTTCTGCGCTGCTGAGGCTGTTTTTAAACTCATCGGCGACGGTTTGGTTTCCTGCGGCGACCCCATAAATGGGGCTCTGGGCACCTGTACCCGTACTGTCAGCTCGTCCGTTTGCGTCGCTGTCCGTATAGCTGGTATCGCTGCCTGTTACGAAAAATGTCCCGGATGTATTGAAGTCTGAATCCGTGCTCGTATTTCCAGGCACATAAACAGCGCCAGGGGGTACGAAACTGTTCGCCATTCTGCCAATATAGGCTTTAACCTTTCTCCTGGAGCTGTTGGGGCCCGTTGCCTCAGAGGTGAGGGTAATGATTTTATTGCTATCATTCGTCGGCGCCCCCTCGGCCGGGTCATTCTCAGCGACAACGGTGTAGGTGTAACCGGAGAGCGAGCCTGTGAGGGTGGCCTTATTGCTATTCCCGTTACAGGGGTTGGCACATGGAAAGCCAGTAACTGAACCTTGAAGGAGGGTGTCAAATTGAGTTCCAGCAGGTATGACCGCCAGGGCGTGCTGGATGCCTGCATCGGCAACGTGTATAGCAGCACTTGTGGTCTTGAGATGGCGGGTTATTTTAAGATTGAAACCGCTAAAGAGGAGAGATGCCCCGGTGATGGATAGCAGGATCACCATCATCAGGATAACCACTACCAGAGCAATCCCCCGGGAGTCTCTTAGGATTTTCATGGGGCAAGGCTATTCGAACACAGATGTCGCTGTCAATAGATCGAGAAAATTTGCCCCAACTTTGAATTTTCAGCTTGGCAGGAGTTTGTATTAGTTACGCATCGAGAGTCTGGCCGCCGTCCACCACCAGGGCGTGGCCGGTCACAAAGGAAGACTCATCCGAGGCGAGAAACAAAACAGCGTAGGCGATCTCCTCGGGCTGGCCCATGCGCAGCAGCGCTTTGTTGCTGCTGGCCATTCTGGCGCGCTGCTCCTCGGTCAACCCCGGCGTGGGTTTAGGCGGGTAGCCCCGAAAACGGGCGGTCTCGATACTGCCCGGGCAGACGCAGTTGACCCTGATCCCGCTCGGGCCGTAGTCGAGCGCCATCTGCCGCGTCAGGTTCACGATCGCCGCCTTGGTGGCGCAGTAGGCGGGATAGCGCTCGCTGGCCAGAAGCCCGAAGGTAGAGGCCGTGTTCACAATGTTGCCGCTTCCCTTCTTGAGAAAGTGGGGGATGGCGGCGCGCACCCCGCGGAAGAGCCCGTTCAAATTCAAATTCACCACGAAGTTCCACTCTTCGTCGGTAAACTCATGGATCAGCTTGCGCACCCCGCCGCCGGCGTTATTAAAGAGAATATCCAGGGCGCCGAAGCGCTCCAGGGCCGTGGCGACCATCCGGTCGCAGTCCGCCTGAAGCGTCACGTCAACGTGGGCAAAGACGGCCTCACCGCCATCCTGCTCGATCAGTTTGTCCACTCTGGGGTTGATACTCTCCTGAATATCGCAGCCGACGACCTTTGCCCCTTCGCGTGCAAAGAGGCGCGCCGTGGCTCGGCCGATGCCGCTGTTGGCGCCGGTGACAATCGCCACTTTGCCTTTTAGTCTCCCAAGCCCCGCCCCCATTTTGGGATGCTCCCCTGTTACAACAGAACTCATGGCAACCGCTCCCCTTGTCTTTATATTTTGTCCGGCGGCTAACATAGCCCATAACATTCAGGGTATTCAAATGGATGGCTGGCGCTCGTATCACCCTGGACGTCCGTCAACCCGCGGACTAATCAAGATCGGCACGTAGACCTCGAGAAAGATCACAAAAGAGAGAATCCAGAGCCCTCCCGACAGAGCAACGAGGTGCGGAAGCCAGCTGACAAAAAAAATGGGGGCTATCCCACGCGCGGCCGCGGCGAGGTTGATCAGGGCGAAGCCAATAGCTATGGATTTGGAAGCTTCAAGCGGCCTTCCGGTATGGCCCAAGGAGACGCGGGCCATCATGCCCAGGGTCAGAACGCCGATCGCGCCAACAGTGAAAGCGTGAACGGTCCATTGCGGCGAGACCAGACCTGTAGCCGCCAGGGCCTTCAAGCAAAATCCCACGACAACCCAGCCGTAGCCCATATGAAGCACCCACAACAGCGGAACCGGCCAGAACCTCTTCGTGTACCAACCGATCAAACGCAGAGCGTTGCTCGCAGCGGCCAGTCCGGCCGTGACTACAACCAGAATGGAGTCCGGAAGAGCAAGCTCTGCGACTATAAAAGCGATCACGCTACCAATGGATAACCATTCCACCCATGACCATCGCTTCGGGCTCACGCCGGGCAACGCCCGCTCGGTGAAGAACGGTATCACCCTGCCGCCCATGATCACGATCAGCAGGATAATCAGATCCAGACCGAGAAAAATACCGGCCCGCGCAAAACCCTCGGCAAATCCCAACAACTCCAGATGAACCAACAGGTTTGCCAGGGCAAAGGCGCCGAGCAACAGGATAAAAAACAGATTGCGCCGTTGCCTGCTCCGTAGCAAAGGGATAGCCAAAAAAACCGTGAGCGCCGGAAAGAAGAGGAAATCCACCAGCGCGGTGAGCCAGAACGGAATGGCGGCGGGAAAAAAGGGCATGACTCTTCCGGCCAGCCAGAGGGCGCTTAACGCCGCTAGGGGCGCCCCTGAAGTCGTGCGCATCCCGGTCCAGTTGCCGACCGCAGTGAGCAGAAAGCCGGCGATCACTGCGCTGGCGTAACCGAAGATCATTTCGTGGCTATGCCAACCGACCATGCCGTAGTAGGTCGCAAGGGCATAGTTGGTCACAAAGGCGGTGGACCAGAGCGCTATCAAAATGAGCGCGAAAAGCCCGGCCAGCAGAAAAAAGGGCCGAAAACCCAGTGCAAACAGCGCACAGTTGACTCGCTGCATTCCTACAAGACTCTAGTGGGACGCCCGACGTTTATCAAATGGCTTCACCGGACTCTTGCGAATCATTGGGCTTCCAATCTCTTTCCCGGCGCAAGAATATCAGGCAAGA
>DATCIL010000717.1:0-13858 GCA_036507795.1 Anaerolineales bacterium
AATTGAATGGTGTTGGTGTCCACCTGCTGGTCTTCCCGCACCACCAGGAGTTGCAAAGCGTACAGCCCGCTCAATCCGCTGGCATCCCATTGTCCAAGCATTCCTCCTGTGACCGGTGCCTCAGCATCCTCTCCGATCTGAATCCAATCTCCAGGGTTGAGACCTTGCCCCGCTTGCAGACGGTAAGAACTAAAGCCCTGACCTCCGGCCGTTCCCACTATAGGAACAGACCCTTTGACGCTGGCGAACATCTCCGGGGAAGTAATCATCGCCGTTTCTTCCGGCGCATCTACCATTTCAATGGCATCATACGAGTCGGGAACGGTTGGCAAGCCATTCTGGCGGGCCCATTCTTCCGCCTCGGGCGGCACGATCATATAGACGCGCTCCTCAATTAAGGCCGGTAATGTAAAAATTGTCGCCAGGTTTCCGGTCTCTCTGTTGATTTGGAACTTCTGGAATAGTCTGTCGAGGTGGTTTGGTTCATTACCCGCTTGAAAAACCTCGCTGACCACCACAGGACAGTCTACCGTGGGGAGTAATCCGGAGGGGTCGCACACATTGATGGTCGAAATTCCTGGGGGAGGTTCCCAGGTCTCTTGCGGTTTATTGTGGCTTGCGTACTGCATAATTGCATGCCATAGACCCGCAGCTCCGGCCGTTGGAACTTGAGCGTCGCTATTTGCCGACCCGCCACCCAACCATACGCCTGCCACCAGCGAGGGGGTATAGCCGACTGTCCAGGCATCCGTTTCTTTTTCCAGATGCCCGATTTTCGCTGCTGCCGGCCGGCCAATCTCCAGCGAGTTTGGATGGCCCAGACTGGGCCAGCGGGCAGTTTCGTCAGCTAAAATATGCGTCATCAGGTACGCCAGCTGGGCGCTGATAACTGGCCGGGTTTGGATGCCGCAGCGGATTTGAAGTTCCTCACAGTCCAGCCATACTCCTCCCTGACCATCAATAACCTGCAAAATGGTTATGGATTCAAGCGGCGCGGCCCGGTGATTTTCGGCGGAGGGTGAGGGCTTTCCCACAAGCAGTCCTTGGTCCGCAAATACTCCGTACGCTCTGGTTACATCGAGCAAAGTAACTTCTCCACCTTCGAAAGGAAGCCGGTAGCCTGCTTCGCCGCTGGTGAGTTCCAGGGAACTTAATCCCAGCTGTTGCGCGGTCCGCCAAACATTACCTGCACCCATTTGTGCCAGCACCTGGCTGGCCGTCACCAGGTAATCGTTTGCCAGGGCGATCCGCAAACGAACCGGGCCGTGAAACCGCCCGTCGGGATTGTTCACTCGCCCAGCAACGTCCGGTGCACCGGCAGGGATATCCCATAACAGCGTGGCCGGGGTCAAACCGCGCGAGAAACCGGTTAGATAAATAAACGGAGTGATGAGAGAACCAGGAGGGTGACCAGGAAGGTTTGCTGGATCGAGCCCGGGCTCGGTTTCTCCTACCATTGCAATGAGCTGTCCGCGTTTAGGATCCAGGATGACAACATTGGTCGACAAGCTTGTGCCCGCTCCTGGCTGCAAATTTGAGCCTGTGGGCAGCAAGCGGGCAGCCTCGCATACTGAGCCATCGCTGGCCGGTATTTCTTCTGTACGTTGCCCTTCCAACCGGGCAATTTGGTTTGCTGCCGCGCAGCTCGCCTGCAATTGCAGGTTGATATCCAGGCTGGTGATGATATTTAGGCCCCCGCGCAAAATCCGCTCTCGGTCAAATTCCTCCGATAATTGCTTTAGGACCAGGTTGGTGAAGGCTGGCGCCAGGTTGGAAGAGGATTGTACAGGAGGCCGGAAATTAATCTTTTCCTGGAGAGCCTGCCGGTATTGCTGATCTGTGATCCGCCCCTGACTGCGCATAGATTGGAGCACATCGCGATATCGTTCTCTTGTGGCCTGAGGAGAATCGTGCGGATTTAACGATGGCGCTTCAGCGACGCTGGCAAGGACAGCAGCTTCCGCCAGGCTAAGATCCTTCGCTGGTTTATTGAAGTAAGCGTACGCTGCTGCTTGTGCACCATAATTAAGCCGGCCGTAGTTGGCGCTGTTTAGATACCATTCTAATACTTTATCACCCCCGAATCGGGCAGTTAATTGGGCGGCCAGCACCTGGACTCCCAATGTGCGCCTCAGCCCCGCCGGCTCGTCCCACAATAAATGCTCCCTGACAAGTCTCTCTGCCAGCGTTGGTCGATTAGATTCTCGCAGGTCCAGGGCTCGCTTCAGGCTTTCTAAAAAGCTGCCCGAGCGGCTCCAAAATTGCGGGTCTGCGCTGGCGATTGTGGCCTCGACCAGGGTATCTGGCAGCCGTTCTCCCTGAGAACCATCGATTTTGAGGTATTCACGCTGTTCAACGGCCGGATTCGAAAAGGAGTGGATGATGTGCTCACCCGTCCGGTCATAAATTCGGGTCGGCTGCAACAATAAGCCGCCGGGGGGCTCCAGCAGGCCGGGCAGGGCTTCCGGCGGCGGGAGCTCATTGGTAAGGTAAGCGTAAGCCAGCGTCAGGACGATACCTGAGATCGCAACCAGGCAGCTCACCAGAATACTGAATCCCAAGCCGATGCGTCCAACTCGAGCGGCCGGGCTGGATTTTCGCTGCTCTTGCCGCCGCTGGCGCAGTTGGGTGAGGAGCGGGACGGAGGGCATGGGAGAATTTTACACGAATTATGCTTCAGGCATGCTCTCGTTCAGTCAGCCCCTCAACTATGGTCATTAATTCTCTTGCAGACTGCAAAGTCCCTGGGCTCAATTCTCCCATCATCAGTGCGAGTTCTGCGAGTCTGGCTTCCCCGCTTAAATTCTCAACAGCTGTAATCGTACGTCCATCCTGCATTCTTTTCTGCACCTGCAGGTGCTGTTCTCCAAACGCGGCTAACTGCGGCAGGTGAGTGATGCACATTACCTGGTGGTGCCGCGCCAGACGCCATAATTTCTGTCCAACGACTGTGCCCACTCGCCCACCGATGCCCTGATCGATTTCATCGAAAATCAAAGTCGGCACGTGATCGGCGCGCGCCAGGACATTTTTGATGGTTAGCATTAGCCTGGAAGTTTCGCCGCCGGAGGCAATCTTTACCAACGGCTTAAAACCTTCACCAGGGTTCGGCGCAATCATGAATTCCACACGTTCGATGCCGTTCACATCGAAGGCAACTCTCTGGCCGCCCTCGAGGGGAACGCCTGCGGGATCCAGGTGCTGCTGAAAATCCACCCGGAATTTGGCCTCCGGCATTCTAAGATCGTTCAGCTCTTTGGTTACCTCTTCTTCCAGTTGTTTGGCAGCTGCTCGCCGGATTTCGGAAAGGGCCTGGCCCTTCTTGCCCAGCTCCACGAGTAAAGAGACTTCTTCTTCTTGCAGAGCCTCAATGCGTTCCCCTGCTTGCGAGATCGTTTCCAGCTCCCGGCGCGCGCCAATCTCAAACTCGAGGATTTCATCAATCGTCTCGCCGTATTTCCTCTTGAGATTGTGAATGAGATTAAGCCGTTCTTCTACCCGGTCCAGGCGCTTGGGATTGAATTCAATTCCTTCTATATAATCGCGCAGCGCTCTGGCCAGATCGGTCAGGCCGTCAAAGAGAGCTTGCGTTTGTTCAACCTGGCCAGCCAGATTTGGATCAAGTTTGCCCAACCCTCCAAGCGATTCAACAACCTGTCCCATAAGGTCGATAGCGGCCGGCGATTCTGGTGTCCCCTCGTCGAGCGCCATCAAGGCTCCCTGGGATAGGGAAGCCAGCTCCTCGGCATTTGCCAGACGGCTCCGTTCCGCTTGCAGCTCTTCTTCTTCACCGGCATGCAGGCGAGCAGCTTCAATCTCGTTGATCTGGTAATTCAGCAGATCGATCCGGCGGGCAGCCTCCTTTTCTGCATGGCGTAATTCCTTAAGTTGCTGGCGCACCATGCTAAGTCGACGATAAGTCTCCTGGTAATCGCCTAGCGCCCGGTCGGAAACAGCATAGCGATCCAGCAATCCAAGGTGCTCGCGAACCCGGAGCAGCGAGAGATGTTCCGATTGACCGTGGACATCGATTAAATGTTCCCCAATTTCCCTCTGCAAACTTACATTGACGGCGCGCCCGTTGATCCGCGCCACATTCCTTCCGGCAGCGCGAATCTCACGCCCCATCGTCAGGTAATCGGGATCATCGAGCAAGTCCTCGCGCTCCAAAACGGCCTGGACTTTGGCGCGCACATGCAAGGGGATGCGGAACACAGCCTCAATGTTTGCCCGTTCTGCCCCGGTTCGGATCATTGTGGATTCTGCGCGCCCCCCCATGACCGTTTCAACAGCGTCAATGATGATGGATTTGCCCGCACCGGTTTCACCGGTAAAGGTGATCAGGCCCGGTCTAAATTGCAGCTCCAACTGGTCAATTATGGCGAAGTTTTCAATACGCAATTCGACGAGCATGGATTATTTAGATACGGATACCTCCCAGCCGGTAGTATACGGTCGAAGTTACCACGAAAGCATAGACCCCTTGCCAGATAAGCGGAAGGAAAAAACCGAGCCCACCCAAGCCACGGCTGCCAGCGACGACGAACAGGATGGTAAAGAGGTAGAGCATGATTGGAAGTCCACTGCCCAGCGCTGCGGCCGCGGCGCTCAATTTCCACAACGTCCTTGAGCGTCGCCTCCGTACGACGAACCGCACGGCCTCAGCGATGATTACACCGGCAATTGGCGCTAAAAAAATTGTAAAGAAGCCTAAGGACGATGCAAATTGGCTGCCGATGTATGAGAGGACGCTGGCCAACAAAAATGCCAGAGGGTAATCGTACCAGCGGGTGGTATCAAAGGACTTTAGCTGGCCGCGAACACACTCCTGGCAGCGATACCCGGTAGGCGTGCGTACCGCGCAGCTGCTGCAGATCGGTTTATCGCAGCGATTGCACCGCAATGTCGTTTCTATTTTTGGATGGTTAGCACAGTAGAGTGTTGCAGGTTCCGATGTCATCTTAAATTTCCAGTCGAGGGGTTTTGACTCATGTGCGGAGTGAGATTTCGATAAAAATAACCGGGGTCCTGAAAGCGGACGAACTGGGCCGAGTGATCACCAGCTCTCGCCTGGACGCGATCGCCGTCAATCATCCTTACCGGCATTTGCCCATCTACACTGAGGACTGCCTGGTGGCTGGTGTGCAGGACAATCGTAACCGAGGAGCCTTCTGCCATTACAATGGCCCTATCGATGGATAAATGCGGAGCGATAGGAACAATCATGATATTGCGCAGTTCAGGCGCAAGAACCGGCCCTCCCACTGCCAGCGCGTATGCTGTCGATCCGGTGGGCGTGGCGGCAATCAGGCCGTCTGCAACAAAAGTGGTCAGATAACGACCATCGACGCTGGTTTCGATTCTTACGGGACGCACGATTTCGCCCCGTCCGACGACGACTTCATTGAGCACGTCCCAGTTGTCGAGCATCTTGTCGCCGCGCCAGTGTTCGGCGCACAACATCATGCGGTTTTCCAGCCAATAATTGCCCTCGAACAAATGAGGGAGGAATTCTTGCCACTGATCTTCGCGGATCTCCATCAGGAAACCGAAATGACCCAGATTGATTCCCAGGATGGGCACGCCGATCGGTGCGCAGAGGTGTCCGGCTCGCAGCATCGTCCCATCGCCTCCCAGGGCAATCAGAAGATCAAATTCCCCAGAGCGGACACGCGCTTTCAAAGTCTCATCGTCGAGCAGACCGTGTATCGTATTGCGCCCTGCGGCCTGCAAAAAGACCGCAATTTCGGCGGCCTCTTTCTCCGCCTCGAGCAGGTGAGGGTGCGTGGCGACGGCGATCCTTTCGATGTTAGGCACCTTGTCAGACATGATACGTAGATTATAAACGAGAACAATTCTTTTGGTTCAATCCAGCGACTGGTCGCACACCATTCGGAAACCGCAGCGCGCGCACCGCGCTGGCGTATCATGAGACCGGTCGGGTCCCTTCCTGCCGCTCTGAGATTGCATCTCGAGAATGATATTGATAACCGCCGACTCAAGTTCTGGCGTAAAGTCGATAGAGAAAGTGCGATTGGGGTAATGAAGAATTCCATGTTTTGGGCGCTGTCCGAATACCCGGTGGACCAGGAGACAGTATGCCGCCAGCTGGTAGACGTGTGAGTCGTAGGGAGCGCCGCCGATCTGTTTTGATTTTACCTCCACGGGGATCAGCAGATCTCCCTGCCTGACCAGGTAGTCCGGTTTGCCAGTCAAGCCCAGCGTTGCATCAAACAAAGGCTGTTTTACTGTTTCCCATTCGTTGGTATCGGTGTAGATCACTTGCCCACCCGGCAGACCGGTAGCGCGGCGCTGCCTGGAAGAAAGCATCAATAAGATCGCGCCCAATATGGCGAGAACAAGAGCCAGCCAAAGCATCGGTAATCTAAATTAGCTGTCCGGTAAAATATACTGCCAGGAGCAGGAGGGCAAGCAGAAGCATGCCATATGCCAGGATTCGGATGCAGCCGCTAACCAGAACCCGTCTACCATGCTGGTAGTGCAGTTCGCTGCCCATAGCCAACTCGTCTAAATTGGTCGATTCATAACCTTGCTGCCGGTACCACCAGGCACGCTGGCAGTAAACATAGGCGCCAATCTCCGCAGCACGAATTATCTTCATTTACCGCTTTTCTTCAATTGCTCTTCCAAACGCCGTAGATTCTGTTCAAGGTGTTCTTGCCTTAAACTTAAGGTCAGGTCGCCGCGTGTGCGCTCCGTGATGCTGCGGACGATGTCCGTTTGACGGCGCAAATTATTGGTAATGGCGCTGGGATAATCCATTGTGATCAGAACGGCGTAGATATCGTCCATAAGACCGAGCAAGCGTCCCGCCTCATCAGAATATCCATGGCGCAGGATGTCCAGGCAGCGCCGCCGCAGCTCCCCAGCCGCTTCTGCCAATCCGTTCAAATAAGTGGCATTTTCCAGATTGAGTTCCTCTGGAGCAGGCAGCGGCTCATCGACTACCAGTGCGAACACAATTTTTGCCTCGGCGAATTCCTTCAGGGCGTCCTGCGTATAACCGGCATAATACAGATCGGGATAATCGGCCAGCTCCGCTACCATAGTCTTGGCCAGCTGGTGGGCGTTGCTGAGGAATTCTTGCGCAGAATCACGCTCGTCACGGTGGATCGCTCGGATCCCGTTTGCACAGTGCCGGGTCAACGTGCGCGCCTGTGATAGCGCTCTTTCGCGTGCCGTCGTGCGAGCTTCAAAGGCCTGGTGGATGCGCTCTGCAATTGTTTCTAGTCTGTCCATCTCGCCCTAGCCTTCCTCGGAAGATTGATCATCCGGTGGAGTTTGGGGTGGTCTAAATAGATGATCGGCCAGAGAGCTTTTCCCGGGCACTTTGATTTCCCCATAGGCTTTCTCGTAGCGTTTCAGGTTCTCACCTAATGCCTGGTGAAAAAGTTTTGCTCCCAAAGGTGACATAACCATGCGGGATTGCACCCTGGCCGGGGAAGCGCCCGGCAGCAAGTGGGCGAAGTCGAATACCAATTCCGAAGGCGAGTGTGAGATTCGCACCATGTTCACGTAGATGGTGTCGAGATCTTCTGGAATACTTAAGGGAGGTAAAGCCTTTGATGAAGGATTTTCGGGCATTATTTTTCTCCTATAAGGATAACCCTTTGGAGGCAGGCAACCTCACCCTTGCGGGCGTTAGCTGCCCGCAAGGGTGAATGCCATTGCATGTTCAGATTCGTTGAGGAAAGGGCACCGGCCAGATTATGCGGCATTTCCGTGAACATGGCACGCTGCCGAAGTGCGTGAACAGGCTAAAAAGGAATATCCTCTTCTTCGCCGACCTGCTTAAAAGAACCGCTCGCCGCGTAATCCTCATCTTCTCCACGGGAAGATAAGAATCGAACCGTCTGTGCCGTTATTTCATAGCTGGCGGCAGGAGTGCCGTCTTGACGTGTCCAGATGCGCGGTCCACCAGTAGCGGAATCAGCTGTTAGCCGGCCTTCAACGAGCACCTTCTGGCCTTTTCGCAGGAACTGGTTGCAGGTTTCTGCCTGTCTCCCCCACGCGGAGATGCGGAACCAGGTTGTCTCTTTGACGGTTTCACCGCTGGAGGCGGTATACTGGCGGTTAGTAGCTACAGAGAAGTTGGTGACAGCCTGACCAGAGGGCGTATACCTCATCTCCGGGTCGCCGCCTAGATTACCGACGATGATGATAGTGTGATACATGGGAAATCTCCTTCTTTCGGCGAGCGGTCTGTCTTCAGTTCCGGACGCACACCGCCCGGGGCAGAGCTCTAAATCACTCACCGGATTTTCAGAACAATTGTACACTAAATTAATTTGCTTTGCAATAGCCAAACGAAATTTTTAAGGATCATTGCTATTTTCCGCGGGAGTTAATCTTCTCGTAAGGTTTTGCCGAGTAAGACTTGAACGAATGATTCATCTAAGCAGTAGACTTGGTAAAATTAGATTTGAGTTATCAGAATAACTACATGTAAGGAGTAATCGAACTATTATGAACCGAACCAATAACCAATTTTCTGAAGATTACCAGGTAGCCACCTTGGGCGGCGGCTGCTTCTGGTGTTTGGAACCAATCTACGAAGACCTGCGAGGAGTCAAAGATGTCGTCGTCGGATACTCGGGCGGACCGGTTCCCAATCCCTCTTATGAACAGGTCTGCACCGGCAGAACGGGTCACGCCGAAGTCATCCAGGTAACCTTTGATCCACAAGAAATTTCCTACCGCGAAATCCTGGAAGTGTTTTTCTCGATTCACGACCCGACCACACCCAATCGCCAGGGTGCCGACACCGGTCCTCAATATCGCTCGGTGATTTTCTACCATGACGACGGACAGCGCCAGGTTGCCGAAGAGGTGATCAAGGAACTCGAGGATCAGGATATCTGGGGTAAACCCATTGTTACCGAGGTTTCACCCTTGAAGGAATTTTTCAAGGCGGAAGAATACCACCAGGAATATTACAAAAAGAACCCAAACCAGGGCTATTGCCGGGTTGTTGTTGCTCCCAAAGTATCGAAGTTTCGCCAGAAATATGCTGCGAAGCTAAAGACTGCATAGGATGGAGGCTGCCATGGCGTATGATGAAGGTTTGGCCCAACGTATCCGGGAAGAACTGGAAGGTACAGCGAACCTTTCAGAAAAAAAGATGTTCGGCGGCATTTCCTTCCTGATAAACGGCAACATGGCCTGTGGCGTAATCAAGGATGATTTAATCGTCCGCGTGGATCCCGCAGTGCATGAGGAATTGCTGGCTCGTCCGCATGCCCGACCGTTCGATTTCACGGGAAAACCAATGAAAGGCTGGGTGACGGTTTCACCGGACGGATACGAATCCGATGCGGATCTGGGGGGTTGGATCAATCAGGGACTGGCATTTGCGCAATCCCTGCCTGCAAAGTAACCAGCAGCACTGATGACTTGTCCCCAGTGCTCGGGCATCGAGGAATACTTCGATCAAAAGGTTGCTGATCAAGATCTTCAAAGATACCTTAACCGCGGTCCGGATAAGACCACGCAGATGCTGATCGATGCTCTGAAATCCCTTGGTCTGGCCGGATTGACTCTGCTAGATATTGGCGGTGGGGTCGGCGTCATTTCTCACGAACTGCTCCGGTTTGGTGTTAGGAAAATCACGCACGTGGAGGCATCCAGCGCCTATTACGCGGCTGCAAAACGCGAAGCTGAGCGCCGAGGGGTTGCGGATAGATTTCAATATTTTCTGGGAGATTTTGTTGATTTATCTGAGGATATTCCAGCAGCGGATATTGTGACCCTGGATCGCGTCATCTGCTGCTACCATGATGTGGAGGGGATGGTCCATTCCTCGACGAAGCTCTCGAAGGGCGTTTACGCACTTGTCTATCCGCGCGATGCATTTTGGATGAAGGCTTTTACCAGCCTGCAAAATCTCTTTTTCAGATGGAGAGGCAGCCCTTTTAGGGTTTATGTGCATCCCATTCGAGAAGTCGATTCACACGTCCGTAGGCATGGCTTTCAGCTGCTTTCTCTGCGAAAGACTTTCGTCTGGGAGGTGGCGGTTTACCGGCGAAGTCTTACCTGATACGAATCGAATGGTACACTGATTTGAAGTTAATCGTTTCGAAACTGTAAGCAGTAGTGGTGAAAGGTGTTGCTCACCCACGCATTGCCCAATCCGTACGGCGCCAGCCGGATATTATCCTGGACCCAAATCCTCTCGTCCTTCAAGGTATAGATTTCCCCCAGCTTACGAGCCAGATCCCAGGCCAGGGGGTAAATCTTACCCCCTTTCTTGACGTTTTTTACGATGATGGTGAGATAACCTTGTCTGCGGATGAAAGGTTTCAATCTTACGTAGATGCCGGCCAGCCGGTCGAGAAAGTCCCCGTAATCTTCGATATTACCTAAGTCGCCTGGCTGAGTTGAATAAATCACGTCCAAATCTGGTGAATTTCGCCGGTTTTTCTGCGTCTGCGCCCCCCTGGCATGCAGCATGTCCCAGTACGGCGGTGAGGTAAATACATAATCGATCGCCGGTATCTGGTGAGATTCGACAAAGGATCCGATATCACCTGCGTCCCCGGTAAAAACCTCTGTAACCAGTGAATCGGTCGCTTTCCCCAATGCCTGCCGCTCTGCCTCCAACACATTTCTGGCGATCTCGGCGTACCCTGGATTGAGCTCGATCCCATAGCTGCTTCTACCGGATCGCAGCGCTGCTACCAGCGCGCTTCCTGTGCCCGCCATTGGGTCCAACACCACCTGGCCGCGTTTGGTAAAGAATTCGATGAACTCTTGCGCCAGGGTCTCGGGGAACTTTGCCGGATGGCGCATTACTTCTTTGCGTCTCGGCGGTGGGTTGTGTAAGAACCAGGATTTCTGAAACCTTAACCAGGATTTCGGATCGAGATCGTTCAAACGGTTTTTAAAAGGACGCTTAGCCCTCACTCCTCAATCTCCCTCACCACCAAATCCGTAAAACTCACCGTCACGACCATCTCGCCCGCTGACCGGGCAAACATCCCCAGGGTGCCACTGGGCAGCATAGGGTCATCAATTGAAAATTGGTAATAATCATTTACAAAGAAACGCATCTCTTCGCCTTTTGCCCAAACCGCCAGCCGTGAAGTGCTTGGCGCCCCTGGCGGTACCACGCCGCTGTATGTCCAGGGCTGAGGAGACGAGGCTGCCCCTCCAACGACCCGGTCAACGCGTACCCGTCCATCACAAGAAAGGGAGAAACGATAGAAGTCGCTCGATGAGTTAAGCCGGAACAACATCCCATATTCATCGCCTTCCCGGCAGAGCGTAGGACTGGCGGTAATTTCAGCGTAGAAATCGCTTAAAACGGGTTGGTCACGCACTGTGTATAGATAACCTTGAGGCTCGTGAATGGCAAGCGTAAGTTCTTTTTTGCCCAGCGCAACGTTCCCGGCATCGGTGCGGCTGAGCTGCCAGTTCTCTCCCTTTGAAAAGTCATCCCGAAAAATCACCTCGCCGAGATCCGTCTGATAATTCTCGGTCGGTTTGACCTCCGCAGTAGGAAATGGAGTAGGCGTGGCGGTTGGTGGGAACCAGACGGGCGTGGTCGTCGGGGTTGGCGTTTCACTTGGGAGCGGGGTGTCTGCAGGCAGCGGCAGAGGTGTGCTGGCTGGCCCGCAAGCGCCCAGGGCTAAAGCAAGAGCACCCAAACCGAGCAGACTGAAAACAACTCGCATCACGTTTCACGCCCTACTTCTCATACCGATTTACAATATTGGGGATTAAATATTTCTTGAATGCTCTTTCCCTGTCGTAGTCAGGGGCCCAACCCCAATCATGCCGGGCGTCGTGGTCGTCCAAGTCAGCCGGCCAGCTATCTACGATTCGCTGGCGTTGTTGGTCGGGATTAAACGTGATCTCAGCTTCTGGGAAGGCCTCCAGCACGAATTTGCAGATTTCGGACGCAGACATGCTGAAACTGGTCACATTATAAACGGCCCTGGTTAAAGCCTCTCTCGGGGCCTCCGCCAATTTTAGCAAGGCTTTGACCGCATCTGGCATGATCATGAAGGGCAGTACCGAATCTTCGCGCACAAAGCAGGCGTAGGGCCGTTTTTGAGCGGCCGCGTGGATCATCTCCGGTCCATAGTCGCTGGTGCCCCCGCTCGGAACGGTATGGGCGCTGATCAGGCCGGGAAACCGCACGCTGCGGAAATCCAACATTACCGGTGGTTCGGCGGCGAGCTGTCTCAAATACTTGCCGAAATAAATGCCCAGCATTTCGCAATACAATTTGTTGCAGCCGTACATTGTGATCGGATAATTCCATTCCCATTCCCGCACTTTTTTGAATCTCGCTTTGGTTTCCAGATCCGGAATGCCATAAGCCGCGATCGATGAGGGGAAAACAAACAAAACGGGATTATTGCGCCATTCCGATTGGTCGGCTGCCAATTGCAGGAGACGAAGCGTTCCTTCCACGTTCACCTGGTGGGCCGCCACCGGGGTAAACTCCGCCCGGGTAGATAGCAGGGCGGCCAGGTGATAGACCGTTTCGATCTCATATTCACTTACTAACCTGGCCAGCAGGGCATCGTCTACAATATCCCCTTGAATGTGCGTAGAGGCGCCACTGAATTCCGGTGGCATCGGTCGGATGTCCAGAGTTAGCAAATTGTCATATCCCTGTTGGGCTAATTGTTCTACCAGCGCCTGACCGACCTCCCCGACAGATCCGGTGATCAAGGTTACTTTTTTCCGCATTGAGGCTTCTCCATGATAAAGTTTAATTGATCTCAACGACCTGTTCTCGCTCAGGACCAACGGAGACCAGCCGCACGGGCGCCCGGCTCAATTCCTCAATTCTTAACACATAGGCTCGGGCTTCCGCCGGCAGCTCTTCCCATTGCCGTACCTGGCGAATTTCTTGCTTCCATCCTGGCAGTTCTTGATAAACGGGCTCGAAGACCTCTAAATACCCTGGTCCCATGGATAGGTCCTGGTAGCTTTCCCGGTCTTTCCGGTAAGCAACGCAAATCCGCAGCGGATCGATGCCGGTGAGAATATCAAGTTTGGTAAGACACAGTTCCGTGATTCCGTTGATGCGTACGGCATAGCGCAGCAGAACGGCGTCGAGCCAGCCGACCCTCCTTGGCCGGCCGGTAGTGGTACCGAACTCATCCCAGGGATTTTTGCCGGTGCCGCGTAGTTGTGTGGCAAGCTCGTCCGCCACCTCGGTTGGCAAGGGTCCTGCGCCCACCCGTGTTTGGAACGCTTTGGTCACCCCGATGACCCGGTCTGCGCAACCAACTCCAAGCCCTAATCCCATCAGCGCACCTGCTGCCGTGGGACTCGAGCTGGTGACAAATGGGTAAGTGCCATGGTCCAGGTCGAGCAGCGTACCCTGGGCGCCCTCAGCCAGCACCCGCTGGCCGCGCGATAACGCTTCGTCCAACAATCTGGAGACCTCTGCAATATAGGGCCGAATTTGCCCGGCATAATGGCTGAACTCTTCGATCACCCTCGCGGGATTGACTGGCTCGGCGTCATACAACCTGATCAGCTGCTTGTTAATCTCTTCAACTTGCAGATTTACGATTTCCCGGAATGATCCGGCCTCCAGCATGGATTCCGCCCGAATTCCATGGCGAGACATCTTACTCGTATAGGCAGGACCAATCCCTCTGAGCGTCGTGCCGATCTTGCCTTCACCGCGCGCTGCTTCCTGAGCGGCATCAAGCGCGCGATGGGCTGGAGAGATCAGATGAGCGGCGTGAGAGACCTTCAATCGTTCCGGTGTTACCGAGATTCCTGCTGAACGCAGGGAGTCGATCTCCTCCAGCAGCACGGCGGGGTTGACCACCATCCCGTTGCCAATGATGCCGATCGGACGGGAATGGAT
>DATCIL010000718.1:0-3666 GCA_036507795.1 Anaerolineales bacterium
CCCCCGTGCGCCTGCTGAACGACCTCAACGCCATTTCCCATGCTGTCCCTCTCCTGGAAGATGATGACTTGGAGACTCTCAACCCCGGAAAACGGGATCCTCGAGGAGCCATCGCCGTCATCGCGCCCGGCACTGGGCTGGGGGAGGGCTTTTTGGTTTGGGATGGAAAGCGTCATGTGCCTTCGCCCTCCGAAGGTGGGCATACGGATTTTGGCCCCACTACCCTCGAAGAGGTCGATCTTCTGATCTACCTTCAGCGCAAATATAACCATGTCAGCTACGAACTGGTCTGTTCGGGCATGGGAATGCCCAACATCTATGCCCACCTGAAAGATAGCGGGCGCTCTTCCGAACCCGGTTGGCTGCGCCAAGAATTGGATGAAGCCAACGACCAGACTCCCGTGATTGTCCGGGCGGCAATTGAGCAAGAGGTGGATATTGCCGTCGCTACCCTGGAGCGCTTCGTCTCTGTCCTGGGCAGTGAGGCCGGGAACCTGGCCTTGAAAGTCCTTGCGACCGGAGGGGTGTATCTGGGCGGAGGGATTCCGCCGCGTATTTTGCCGCAGCTCAAAAAAGTATCCTTCATGCAGGCTTTCACTCGCAAAGGGCGTTTTTCAAAATTGCTGTCGCAGATCCCGGTGCACGTCATTATGCAGCGCGAAGTCGCCCTGTATGGAGCTGCAAAGCATGGCTTTGACGTCGTCTCAAGTTAGGATTGCGTGCAGATCCTCGCTGTCAACTCCGTTAGTCGGATAGCCTAACTTTTCTTGCCCAGAGGGCATTCCGAAAAGTAAGAAAGGCCGGGTGTCGGACGTCAGCTACAAAAACAAGGATTGGCGTTCCAGGTAATTGGCTGCCTGGGCCTTCACGGAGATGATCGCATGGAAGATACTTTTGGTTTTTTGACCGTCAGCCAATGGCTTGCGGTTCTACGGATCGGTATAGGTTTGTGGTGGTTGAAAAGCTTTCTGCACAAGCCCCATCGAACATTTGTGGGTGGGCAAATGGTAAACTGGACATTATCTTTGGCAGAAAACCACCCGCTGCCAGCTTTTGGGCGGCTGATCAAGCGTCTGGTAGCGCCAAACGCTTCCTGGTTTCCCTATCTCATCCTCCTCGGTGAGCTGGCGGTCGGAATCGGTATGACCCTCGGTTTCCTGACGCCGGTTGCCATCCTGGTGGCGATATTCATGAATCTGAATTATATTTCCCTGGCCGGCGTAAGGCCCAAAGACATAAACGTCAATAGAGCTTATCAGTGCGAACAGGGTCAGAACTGGAATATGCTTGTGGCGGAGGTTGTCTTGTTCTTTACGATTGCCTTTTCCGGCTGCACCTGGAGCCTGGATAGCGCTCTAGGTCTATTTTGTAGTTAGTTCTTGGTACTAATTCTTGGTACTAAATTTGCTCAGCCGCCGTCCTCGGCGGCGAATCCCGCTCCGGGAACATTTTTTCGCCTTAAAGAGGTGAATCCATGTCATCAAAACCTGTCTTTCCTTCACTAGATGGTTGGGAATCAACTCGAGACACCTTACACTGGTACACGCAGGCCGTGGGCGTTATTCCGCGAGCCCATGCGGAACCCCAACCAAGATGGTGGCACATCAGTTTAAAGGTCCAGCCAGATGGCTTGGTGACCGAACCTATCGCATTACCGGATGGTCATACGCTTTATCTCGTGATAAATCTGCGAGAGCACAAGGTTACCCTTACTACCAGCCGAGGGGAAATTCAGGATTTCAGCATGCGGCAGGGTCTGTCTTCGACTGAATTTGGAGATCGGCTGATCGCGGCTGTGGCGGATCTGGGACTGACCGCAAAGTACGCCCGGGAGAAGTTCGAGAATGGCGATCCTCGCCAGTACAATCCCGATATGGTCGATAGGTATCTTACCGCCCTGCTCAATGCCGACCGCATATTCAAAACGCATCGCAATCGCCTGGTGGGTAAAAAAGGGCTGGTGCAGCTCTGGCCCCACGGCTTTGACCTGGCTTTTGAATGGTTTGGCACCCGCACGGTGGAATATGAAGAGGGCGGGGAGATCAAGAAATACCCGGCCCAGCTCAACCTGGGTTTTTCACCGGGCGAACCCAACCATCCGCAGCCTTATTTCTATTCCAACCCCTGGCCCTTTGAAGCGGATCAGCTGCTCGATAAGCCTCTGCCTCCCGGCGCGCGCTGGTTCACCGGAAGCTGGCAGGGCACGCTCTTGCCCTACAGCGAGTTGGCAGGCGATGATCGCGCCGCAGAACGCTTGCTGGACTACGCCCGCGCCGTATACGAGATCTGCGCTCCGATCTTGACAGCATGACATTTAAAGCCGTAAGATTGTATCCTCACCAAATATCGTTCCCACCTCCATTCCGATTCGCCGGTACAGTTCCCGCGGCACACTGATATCCGCCAGGTAAAGCTTTCCAACGTAGTTTTTTGCTTGCGCCTTAAAAAGACCGATCTTTGGCAGCGCAAGCGTTAACGTGTTCGTTGCCTGAATGGTTGGCATGCCCGGCGTTCCGCTGGTGGCATCCAATCCCGAAGGCACGTCCAGCGCCAATACAGGACAATCCTGGTCGTTAGCCCACTCGATCCAATCGGCCGCCTCCCCGTGCGGATTTCCCTGCAATCCATACCCGAGGATGGCGTCGATGATCAGGTCGGGCTTTTGCGCCGGATCGAAGGGTCTGTTAATCCCCATGACCTGCATGCTCTTGAGGATTTTCCACTGGTGGGCAGGCACTTCCTTCAGTCGCGCTTCCTCGGCAGCTAACTGCACGCCGACAGAAGCGCCCCAGTTATGGATATGGCGCGCCGCCACCATCCCACCTCCACCGTTGTTGCCCCCTCCGCATAGGACCACAATTTTGCGATCGCCGAGGGACCCATAAAGTATCCGGCGGACCAATTCGGCCAGGTTGCGCCCGGCGTTTTCCATCATCTGGATCAGCTGGATGCCGTACTCTTCAATCATCAGCCGGTCAACTTCAGCCATCTGCTGACTCGTAACCGCGGGAATCTCCATCAAGAAATATCCTCTAAATCTACCAATTTATCGGGCACCAATTTACCATTCTACTTGCATACCTGTATACCTGTATACCTGTATACCTGTTTACCTGTCTACCTGATTGCCTGTTTACCAAATTACCAATTGACCAATCTACCTCCCCTCCATCCATGCTACAATTGGCGGCGTGATGAATCAAACTCAAGAACGTACCAATGAAGAATGGCTTGAGGATCTGCGCGGCCCGCAGAAAGATCAGGCAATCGCCGATCTCAGGGAGATTCTGTCTAGGGGGCTTTTTTTCGCCTTGGTGAGCCGTGTACCGCGTAACAAGCTCGACCCCTTGGTAGACGACTTCGCCCAGGATTCCCTCCTAAGGGTATTGGACAACCTGGATACATTTCGCGGTGAGGCCAAATTTACGAGTTGGGCTCAAAAGATCGCCGTCCGGGTGGCTCTTACCGAGCTGCGCCGCCAGCGCTGGAAAGATATCTCCCTGGAGGAACTGCTTCCCGAGGAGTATGAGGGCGATTTTACCCCATCAGTTCTGACCGATCCAGGTCCTACGCCGGAGGGTCAGGTCTCCCGCGACCGGATGGTAGCGCTTGTCCATCGCCTGGTAATGGAGGAGCTCACCGAACGCCAGCGCAAAGCCATGCTGG
>DATCIL010000719.1:0-4231 GCA_036507795.1 Anaerolineales bacterium
TGAATTTTGTATTTCATAGTGGCCTCCTCTTGTAAAGAAGTAAACAGTGATCAGTGAGCAGTAATCCGGTTGTAATTGACCAGGCATAAATATCACGAATTGCGAATTGCGAATTGCGAATTGCGGAAATGAGTATAGCAAGTGATTGGATTTCTTGGCGGTTATTTTTGCGTCCTTCTACCCTTCGCGGTTAACAACAAATTTACGGTCTGAGAACAAGCAAGTTATCAAACAGAGCCACCACGCCCGGCTCATCGCGCGTGCCGGCAATTAAACCGATCCAGCCCGTTTCAAAGTCACCATCCTCTATACTCGCCAGCTGCTGCCCGTTGGCCCACAAAGTCAGGGTATCGTCGATGCAGTCAGCCGCCACCCGGTTGGCGGCGTCCCCGGATCTGATGGCGCCCGCCGGAGAAGTCCCCTCCAGGATGAATTCAAACTCGTTGTTCTCAGTCTTGGCAATCGCGTAGTTCCCATCGCCGTCGATTACCAGGGCGTAGTAGTTCCTTTCTTCCTGATTGAAGCGACAGATCACACCGAAGTATCCATTTTCGGGCCCGCCGGTGCGGGAGACATCGACCTCCAGGCGGACGTCATCAATTTCCCGCTGGCGAACGCTCCAGATGGGCGTATCAAGGAGATTGACATAAATACGGTAGCCGCCCTGAGCATACTCGAACCCAAAAATGTCCTCCTCCAGCGTATACCATCCCGTATCACCCGAGAATTCGTCCTGCAAGACAATCGTGAAATCCCCGATTATAGGAGTGGGTGGCTGAGTTTCAAAAGATTCAGCGGTATCCGTCGGCTGAGGAGATTCCGTTGAGGCTTGGGCATCCGTGGGTACCGGGGTGACGGTATCTGCCCCAACACTTGTCGGAGTTGGAGTGAAGGTGCTGGGAGCCACCGTAGCCGAGGGCCGTGGGGTCTCGGTGGGAGTACCCTGGGTTACCTGGGCGACGATGGATTCGGCCGCCTGGGTGTGGGCATTTGCAGATTCTCCTGTCGGAGCGGGCTGTATCGGGTTCACCACGGCGCAGGCAGAAAAGATTGCCGCGGTCAAGTTGAAAACCACCGATCTGGAGATTAATCGGGCTTTTCCGGGGCTATTTTTGCTCATCGGCTGCATCCTTAATTGGCTCAACAATCAACTTATCCACGCGCAATCCATCCATATCGACGACCTCAAAGTGCAAACCGGCGGCCTCAACGCAGTCGCCAGTAGCCGGTATGCGCCCCAGGAGGGACACGACCAGCCCCGCCACAGTCTGATAACGATCAATTCTTTCCGCGGGGAGCGAATCCAGGTTGAAGATTTCTTTGAATTCATTAATGGAAAGACTACCGTCCACTAACCAGGTGCCGTCCTCCCGCTGGGTGACCTCCGCCTCATCGGATTCCGCCATCAATTGAAGATCTCCAGCGATCCCTTCCAAAGCATCAAAGCTGGTAACCAAACCCTGGACGCCGCCAAACTCATCGATCACCAGGGCAATCTGGACGCCGGACTCCCGGAAACGTTCGATCATTTTAAGGGCGGAGATATTTTCCGGCACAAACAACGCATCGACCATGTCGGCGCGCAGGTCCAAAGCATGTCCCTCCAGGCTGCGCGCCAGCAAATCTTTAGCCTGGACAATACCGACCACGTGATCAAGTCCGCCCTTGGTGACCGGGAAACGGCTGTGCCGGGCATAGATGATCTTGCGCCGGGTGTCTTGAGGCTCCTCCTCGAGATCCAGCCAAACGATTTCCGACCGGGGGGTCATCAAAGATTCGAGCCGGCGGTCGGCCATCTGGAAGACGCCTTCTACCAGATCCTGCTCGCTGGCTTCAAAAACACCCGCCCGGGTTCCGATATCAATAAGAACCCTTATCTCCTCCTCTGTGACCGGAGGTTCGTCGGACGGCTGGATGCCTAATATCCGCAGGACGAGATTGGTGGAAGCGCTGAGCAAACTTACCAGCGGTGACGCCAGACGCGAGAGCCAGTGCATCGGAGCGGCCACAAGCGAAGCAATCCGCTCGGGATTCTCCAGGGCGATCCGCTTGGGAGCCAGTTCGCCCAGGACAAGGGAAAGATAGGTAATCACTGCCACTATCAGGCCGATAGCCAGCGCCTGACTATAGGGGGCCAGAGCCGGCACCCGGCGAATGGTCGCGGCCAGTTCCTGTGAGACTGTAGCTCCGCCGAAGGCGCCCGCCAGGATGCCCACCAGGGTGATCCCAATCTGCACGGTAGAGAGAAAATCCGATGGGCGGGTAGCCAGTTCGAGGGCCAGGGCGGCACCCTCATCCCCTTCATTGACTCTGTGCTGCAGGCGCGCCTTACGGGCCGACACAACGGCAATCTCAGACATCGCCAGGACGCCGTTCGCCAGGATCAAAACCAGAATAATCAGAAACTCAAAACCAATACCAGCCATAGTCACACCATCCGTGGAAAACTTTGGAACGAACCAATTCTCCGGACATTCCTGAGTGGCTGACAAATCTAATTTTTTTACCACCAGGGACACAAAGTATCACAAAGTAGGAAGAAAACAAACAGCCAATCAGCCTCGCATCGCCTCCGCTCAATCCTTAAATATGCGATCGTAAAATTCGATCACCCTTTGATTGAATAGATCTTCACTCTCGCCGTACATGGTATGTGGCTGACCTGGATAGGTGAAGCACTCAACCGTTTTGCCCAGGTCTTCCAGCCTTTCGCACATTTCCAATGACCACTCCAGCGGAACCAGCTCATCGCTGCCCCCATGATGGATGCTCACAGCCGCCTGGATACGGTCGAGAAAATAGACGGGCGAGATGCGCTCCAGGACCAGCGCCGGCACGTTGAGTTCCTCCAGCCCGCGCTGCCCCTCAGACCAGCCGTAGATGGCTTCAAAGTTGCGCTTCTCATCGCCGCTCATGGCGCCATATAGAACGGCTGCGGCGACATCCGCGCTTACTGCGATCACCCGGGTAGAAATCCCGCCGCCCATGCTGTGCCCCCACAAGCCAATCGCTTGCGGATTGGCGAACTCGAGCGGTCCCGGCCTGCCAGCCTGCTCTTTGAGGATGGCAATCAGGTTCAATACATCCTCAGCCATGCCCACCCGGAAGAGGTTAGGTCCGGAATCCGAGGGCAGGTAACCGCGCAGGTTGGGGTGGATGACCAGGTAACCGGCCCGCGCCACGGCATCGGCGTTGCCGGTAGTGTAATCCAGGGTTTGGTAT
Source organism: Anaerolineales bacterium (assembly GCA_036507795.1). Classification (GTDB taxonomy): domain Bacteria; phylum Chloroflexota; class Anaerolineae; order Anaerolineales; family UBA4823; genus DASQQR01. Next base: position 3,223 of record DATCIL010000719.1, read on the forward strand.
TCCGCTGGATCGATGTAGCCATGCAGGGCGATGATTACCGGGAAGGGTCCCTGCCCTTCAGGCACGTTCATAAAGCCGTAGATGTTCAGCCCATCGCTGGGAAAGCGGATCAGATAACGGGTGTACAGGCTGGTCTGTTGCAGGGTGTCGGCGATCTGCAGCTCGCCACCGCCGTAATTCCGGGAAGCCAGATAGTCGATGGTCAGGTGCACGTATGGATCTGGAGTGGGCGTGATCGCCGGCGTTAGACCCTGGCTGGTTGGCTTGGACTCCTGACCGGGCGCCGTCGGCGTGATCGCCGGCGTCCAGGTGGAAGAGAAGACCTGCGGGGATTGCGGCGCGATGGGTTCAGTTTCCGCGGGGTTTGCCGCTACCGACGTAGAAGGAATCGGAAGCGGCGCCAGGCTACAGGCGGAGCAGAGCAGGGTTGAAAGCGCCAAACCTAAAGAAAACAACAATCTAATACTAAGAGATCTTCTCATGCAAACATCGATCGAAATCTAATAGATCTTTTCATGCCGGATCATCCCTTTTGTTTATCCAGCAGTTCACGGGCGGTTGATGGCGAACTGCGTTCGCTCAGCAGCAACGAAGAGCGCGAAGCCGACCTGCGTCGGCTGTCTAAACCCCACGAAGGTGGGGTTTCGTGCTTTGGTTGCCCTTGAACTCAATCACCGGGCTCCGGTTCCTAGGATTTCGACATCCTCCTCAGCGCAGCTCGCTGCCGCGGTAGCCCAGGATATTCCGCGCCACCACCAAGCGATTGATCTGTCCGGTGCCCTCATACAGGTCGGTGATCTTGGCATCGCGGAACCACTTCTCGAGCAAAGTTTCTCGAGTGTAACCCAGGGGTCCGAGCAGCTCGACCGCTTTCTGCGTAATCTTGACGACGATATCGCCCGCTTTAACCTTGCTCATGGAGGCTTCCATCGGATTGGGCTTCCGGTTGTCGGCCATCCAGACCGCTTTGAGCACCAGCAGCCATGCGGCGCGCAGCTGCGTCTCCATC
>DATCIL010000720.1:0-13626 GCA_036507795.1 Anaerolineales bacterium
CTGAGCATATGCGGACGCTGACCGCGGCTGACCGGGCCTAAGACGCCGCCGGGGACGGCGACTGAGCGGGTGGAGCCGGTGGCACGCGGATGGCAGATGAATGAGATGTGTTAGAATGAACCTGTCAAGGACAATAACAAGATAATTTATCCGGAAAGTCCGATTTAATGAAAGGAAATACGATCTGATGAGTAACGAAAGCGGAAATATAAAAGTCTCCGATGGTATGGTTGTGGATTTGGATTATACCTTGCGAGTTGACAATGAAGTCGTTGATACTTCTGAAGGCAGACAGCCAATTAAGTTTATCCAGGGACAGGGCTACATCATTGATGGGCTGGAAAAAGAACTCTACGGGATGAAAGCTGGAGAGGACAAACAAGTCGTCATCCCGCCAGAGAGAGGTTACGGAACAGTTAATGAAGAAGCGATTCTCGACGTCCCCAAAGATGAGTTTCCGGAAGAAATCCCTCTCCAGAAGGGAACAGAGTTGAAAGTACAGACTCAGGAAGGGGAAACCATGGATGCGCGCATTACCTCGGTCGCGCCAGATAGCGTACAGCTTGATTTCAATCACCCCTTAGCGGGAAAGGAGCTGCACTTCTCGGTTAAGGTGAACGACATTCGAGAGGCGACAGCGGAAGAAATCGCGCACGGACATGTGCATGGTCAGGGCGGGCACAGTCACTGATTTGTGGCCCATGAATTGCGAAATGCCGGGCTTGAAGCCCGGCATTTCTATTTAACAGACATCTGCAAAGGCGCTAAAGAAGGATGAGCCCCTGCTGAATTCCCTGCCGGACAGCTTCGGCCCGGTTGCTAACGCCGAGCTTTGAATAAATTGAAGAAACGTGAAACTTTACGGTATGCTCGCTGATCCCCAGCTGATAGCCAATTTGCTTATTTGCCTGCCCATGCGCGAGCAGCTGCAGCACTTCGCTCTCCCGGTCGGTGAGCAACTCTCCCGGCGAATCGATTTCCGATTCTTCAGCTGCAGTCGCCTCTCCAAGATAGGCCCCGACTAAAACGGGGTCGCCAACCAGTAAACCCTGGTAAAGAGCCTCGACTGCAGCGAGCAGTTCATCCCCGGATGCTTCCAGGGACAACAGGCCCCAGGCGCGCGCCGGCAGCCCAGAGATTTCCTGGGCTGCCCATGGCTCTGAGGATAAAAGGAGGAGTGAGAAATCTGCTTCGCCACGCTTGAATGCCCGGTCAAGATCAGATTTCGAATAAGCTTCGGCCGTCAAAACCAGGATATCCGGATTGGGTGGAAGCGGTGACAACTCAGACATAGAGGCAGCCTGGGCAATCACGTCGATGTTATCGCTCGCCTCGAGGAGGGCGCGCAATCCAGCGCGCAACGCCATGCCCGGGGCAACCAAAACCACCCGGATCACACCGTTAGCTCCGCTTGGGCCAATCTATCACGCAGCACCCGGGCGACAAAAGCATCAACAACTTGACTGGGAATTGCCAGACCCAGATCACCGCCAACAATCATGGTGTTGATACCCACGACGCCGCCCGCGGCATTGACCAGCGGGCCTCCGGAATTCCCGGGCGCCAAAACTACGTCAGAACGGATAACTGGAATCGAGTTATTAGATAAGCGCTGCTCCGGGCGACTGCGCACTTCGACGGTCCCCAGACCGCTGACGATGCCAGCGGTGACGGAACCACGCTGTCCCCAGGGATGGCCTACAGCCAGGACGATTTGACCGATGTCCAGCGCCCGAGAGTCAGCGATCATTGCCGAAGGCAGATCCGGGGAATCCACCTGCAAAAGAGCCAGATCCAGTTCCGGCTCCTGAGCGACCAAATGAGCCGGAGACTGGCGACCATCGGGCAGCGTAACCTGAAGCTTACCGCGCGCCACGACATGATAGTTGGTCACAATATAGCCGCCCCGACGCCAGACCACGCCCGCCCCAGCGCCGTAACGACCATTATGCACCACCACCAGGCTGCGCTGGACACGCTGGGCGACTGCCGCTAGTGCCGCGGCCAGGTTGGAGGAGAGCTCGGATATGCTGACCATTTTTACTTTGACCTTCGTTCTCCAATTGTAACCTCAACGTTATGGGGTTGTCCCCCTCGCAGGACCTCTACCGGCGTAGGCTTGCCCACGATATCACCGACCAGGCTTGCCAGCAGTTCATCAGGATCGCTGACCGGCTTCCCGGCAAGCGCCACAATAATGTCCCCAACAATGAGACCGCCTTGATCGGCAGGGCTGTCACTTTCTACGCTGACCAGAAGTAAACCGGTTTCCTGTTCCCGTCCCAAGGATTTCTGTTGCGCAGCAGAGATCTGCACCGGCTGAGAGCGAACCCCCAGAAAACCGCGCTTGACTCCGCCATGCCGGGATAGGGCATCAGCAATCTGCCAGGCAAGATCAATGGGGATCGCCAGGGAAGCGCCGCGCGCCAGCCCGGATGTGTTGATCCCGACAACGCGACCGGCTGTATCCACTAAGGGTCCACCGGAAAAACCTGGATACGGGGTGGCATCGGTGCGTAAATAACGCTCGAGCAGGCCGCCTCGCCCGGTGCGTACCGGTCCACCAATGGCGCTGATTATACCCAGGCTGGCCTGGATGCCTTCTTGTGAGGGCCGCCCGAGGGCCAGGACGAGCTGTCCAACGCGCGCTTGGTCGGGGGCGGGCTCGACAACCGCGGCGCTGGCGCCATTGAGCCGCAAGAGAGCCAGATCGCTGCCTGGATCGCGGCCGGCGATCGAGGCGGAAACCTGTGAATTGTCCGGCAGCGTTATGGACACATCTTCATCACGTTCGACGACATGATCGGCGGTGAGAATCAACTCCCCGGTATAGACCACGCCGCTGGCGGGTATGCGCCGGCGGGCGTCCACGATGACCGTGCCCGCAGCAGCCCGGGCAACGGCGGCCGCCATCGCATCGGAGAGCTGGGTAAGGATGGTTTGATCGGTTGGCTGAGGATTTGCCATTTAAGCCTCCATTTCTCGGATTATTTTCATTATCAGTATAGCCAAACAGATCAAAACTTACATCCGTCGAACGGGTAGGTGAGAACCTGGAAATTTGGACAGGTAGGGGAAGCGGCAGCGGAAAGCGCTGCTTGAGAGCGGCGACGAAGACGTCGCTTGGGAGCGGGGGTGCTGGGGAGCTGGGGAGCGAGGGAGCGAGGGAGCAGGGGGGCAGGGGAGCGCGGGTGCTGGGGAGATTTGAGAAAGGATGGCAAAGCCTTGGAATTGCGTTCAGGCTTCCAATTGATCGAGGACATCTAAAAAAGCAGGCCGGGGATCAAGCCTGGCCTGCAGGATAATCGAGGGAAATACAGTGAGCCAGGAGATCAGCGGTAAATCCCCGGTTTCTGATCGATGAGGCTAGATTGGGAGGGCGGAGTCAGAGATTGCTCGGTTACCCAGCCAACCAGCCCGCCAAACTGAACTTTCCACCAGTTGTAACCCGTAGCAAGGACACCATTCAAACCGTTTACGTGGTCAATAACGCTGCCTTGATCTCCAGCATTCAGCGTACCCAACTTCCCGTAATTCGTACCCGGACCAAGGCGAACATCTGTAGAAGAGAAAGCGGTGACAAGATCTCCTGGCGAAAAGCTAATCGTCCTGGTAATGGGTTCGACCAGCACCATGAGCATACCGTTGGCAACCAGGCGCTCAATTGTGCCCGTATTTGCGTCCAATGCAAGCGCAGCGTTCGTATCCGCAATTTCCGAATCATCATCGAGAGCATCGGGCGGGGCGGGCAACAGCGTAGGAGGTTGATTCAAGGTGGTGGCAGTCTGATCTTGCCCGTTTACCGTCGATTGGGTGGTTACCGGTAAAAAGACCTTTACACAGCCTCCGGGCCACACATTGGGTTCGTAGGGCTTATAAAAATTTCCGCAGAATGTGTTGTTTTTGACCTTACCATTGACCACCATGGTAGATGAACCGCCGCCATCTTCGGCAACGGCATCGGTGGCGCTCAAGTAATCCCTGGCAAAGATGGCCAGCTCATCAATGCTCATGCCGACGCTTGCGTAAGGATCACGTCCATCTACGACAATGAAGAACAGATATTGCTCATTATAGGCAATCGCGGTGCGAGGATGGCGAGTGATGGCGCCCTGGTTATCCGGATAGCTCTGAATACTGCTGTTCTTAAGGAAATGGAAGTGCCCCCCGATACTGGCGTAAGTACCTTTCCACTCAATAGGAAGCGAGGCGTTACAATTAACGATCCTTTGCGTAACGCCTATGACATCATTTTCAGAAAGACCATGAACGTCGAAGAGGGCATCTCGAACGGAACCTCGAGCTGAGATAACAACATGGTCAAAAGGAATCGGCGCAGAGCCGATGTTTTTCCGAATTGATTTGACCGTACCAGTGATCATATCGACAGCATTGACCGCAGAGACGGGCTTGGTCAATTCTACAATCGCTTCGACCGATTTAGGGTCATCGCCGGTGTTGGTATCTGCATCATACTGTGGCGTGTATAGAATTAATTCATTATCTCCACGCGGCTGGTTTATGCCGTTGATCGCTTGCGTGGTTCCAGTTTCCAAAAAGGTCACAACCTGTTTGTCAGCAGGATTCTTGACGCATTCGCCGATGAACACCGAACGATCTGTCTTCCAGGCAAGTCCGCTGCCATTTTGCAGTTCATCAAATCGTTTGGCATACCAGCTCGAATTGATCTGACCACGCTGCGGCACACCTGTAGCGGGGTCGAAGTAGTAACCGTTGATGGCTACAACAACCCGGTTGCGATGTCCCCATTCTTCACCCCAGTTATTAATGGCCTGGTTGTAGCGGTCCGCCATGCCGGTAACGGATTCCCTGCCGCTCGCCAAGCGTCCCATGGCGATGCTGCTCTCCAGGATAACTTCCTGGTTGCTGCGCAGCATGCGCGCCACGTAAACGTTGTTCGGATCGGAGAGGTGAAATTCCCGGTACTCGATCCCAGGGACGATTATCTCCCAGCCATCCGGCGTGATTTCGGCCTCAGGCGAGGCCTGCGTGCCGGTCTCGGATACAGCTGCAGACTCAAGCGCATTTTGATCAACGGCGGAGGTTTCAAGCGAACTTTCGGAGAGAACTGAAGTATCGGAGGCGGCTTGGCCCGCTGGGGCGGCCTGCGGTGCGCCGAGCACGCCAGGCAATGCCGCCATCAAAGCGATAGAAGCCACAAAGACGTACAGGATGATTGCGCGTTTTACAATTCGGTTCATGCGGAATCGGTATCCATATTGCAAAGTGTCTGTACTTAAATTACCTTGCTGCTGGCAGACACCAGGGATGTACGAACTCAGTAATGCCTGGATGATAGCACATTTTTAGGCAAAAGGCTATGACCCACCAGCGGCAATTTTATACCTGATACAAGCCTTATGAAAGAAACTTGGGTAAGTAAAAACTCAGAAAATGCAGGGGTTCGCCCGCGGCTGATAACCTGGTTTCTGGCGGCGCATCGGAGCGAGCGAGAACCACGTCGTACTGACCGACAGAAGATTCGAGACCGTTGGATTGCAAACGACCAACGCCATCGGTTACGTAGAGAAACAAATCTTCGTCTTTGCGAGGAAGTTCTATAAGAACCTCCGAACCGGGATCAACTGCTGTTGCGGTCAGGCGACCACGCATGTGCTGCTCCATGGGGGAACCATCGCCAATCAGAGCAAAAACCGTGGCACCATCCAGCTGGTGGGAGGGCAGTTCTTCCGTGCCCAGCTGCTGGTAGTGCGGCGCGAGGTCGCGATATTTTATATCGGCGACGAACCAGATCTGAATAACACGCACTGGATAATCCGTTTGATTGAGTTCCTGGTGTTCGATCCACTCCCCAGAGAACATGCGCTGGAACTCAGCTGCCCGGATATCGCCTTTCCCCCCGGTCGTATCTTCATGGGAGAGGGTGCCTTCCAATACCCAGGTGTAAATCTCCAGTCCACGATGGGGATGCCATGTAAAGCCGCTGCGAGGCGCTATGCTGGTCATGTGGGCGGTCAACATGCCACCCAGGCGCTGGAGCGGGCTCCAGCCACCCACCGCAAAATGCGAATGCAGCCAATCAACCGGATGAATGAAAGGAAAGTCTCGCGCGGAGAAATGTTGTAGAGAACTGGACTGGAGAAAACCTGGCTGGATAACCGAATCGTTCATAAGGAAAACCTGATGATCAAAGAATTGCTGAGGATCGATGATCAACCACAGCTATATTATAGACAAGTTTTGTCCAAAACAACAGGGCGAAAGCCAGAGCATAGCAGGGATACGTAACGCCAGGAAAGTATTGGGGTTAATATGATCATAGTCAGAAGTGAATTAAGGGGAATAAGGAGGATAAAATGCTCAATCGAATCATGGGTGTGTTCAGATTGGACGTAAGCACATTTGAGGAGATCGAACACGACCAGGCGGCGACCGGCCAGGCGGCGTTGCTAGTGATTATCGTGGCGATCATCGCCGGTTTGGGATCCGGCATTGCAGCTTCTGCGAGCGACCAGACATTTATAAGCGCTTTCATCGGCACACTATTCAGTGCGCTGATCGGTTGGCTGATCTGGTCGGTGGTATCGTGGTTCGTGGGAACCAGCTTCTTTGGTGGTCAGGCAGACATCGGCGAGATGCTGCGGGTGATCGGTTTCGCCCAGGCGCCACAAATCCTTGGGATCATCCCCTGTATCGGGGTCTTGATCGGATGGATCTGGTCGGTGATCGCCAGTTTCATCGCCATTCGGCAAGGACTCGATCTCGATAACACAAAAGCCCTGCTAACCGTCGTTATTGGCTTTATCTTCGTTATAATCGTCTACGTTGTAATTGGCCTTGTGTTCGGAGGGCTAGGCCTGATTTTTGGCGCACTGACTACTTAACAGCCGCTTTCGCACAGCGTCCATAAAAGAATCTCCCGCAGCTGCTTCAGGCTGCGGGAGATTCGATTCTTAAGGACAGACCTGAAAGGTTTTCAGAAAACCTTTCAGGTCTTTTCAGGTAATTATGCTGATGCCAAGGATAAACATGATAAACAAGATCACGGCGATGACTAAGAAGACTCGGAATCGTAGGTATATTCATTTTGAATGCTGCCATCCATTTTATGAACTACTAATTGAGCAGGCGCCTGCTGGCGAACGAGATCTCGCCCAGCCTCCAGAGCTTCCTCCTTGGTTTGATGAAGACTGAAAGGCATATCTGCACCGTTGTATTCGATTTTCCAGGATCCCATCTCTGGATCGTACAGAAGGTGGTACGTTTTTATGAAAGCGTTATTCATAGAAAATTCTCCTTTTTTGCGGGAGAGTTGAAGACACAATCCGCAACAGAAGGCGCGAATTGCTCGACTAATTAACATAATATAACTTTAGGTAAAGGGAATAGCAATGGGGGAAATCCCTAATTTGAAAATAAGGGATTTCCCCACAATTTTCGGTATACTATGAGGCATGGAGAGGATCTGTCACGTCCACTGGTTGGGGTTGGTGCCTTATGAGCAAGCCTGGGAGTTGCAGGGAAAGTTGGCAGCGGAAATCGCCGCCGGCCAACGCCCGGCTACCCTGTTGCTGCTGGAGCACCCGCATACCTACACATTCGGGCGCAGCGGGCATGCTAAGAACCTGCTGTGGAATGAAGCGGAATTGGCGCGCCGGGGCATTGCAGTACATTGGGTCGACCGCGGCGGGGATGTCACCTATCACGGTCCCGGCCAGCTCGTCGGCTACCCCCTGCTGCCTCTTGCGCCGGGAGGCTTGAGGGCGAAGACAGAAAATGGGTCTCCGCGCTTGCCTCAGGCAGATTACGTCGGCTACATTCGCAAGCTAGAAACGGCCTTGATCAAAGCGCTGCGAACATTCGGCGTCGAAGGAGAACAAATTCCGGGTCTCACTGGCGTTTGGGTTCGAAAAACACTGGAAAAACAGGCCGGAACCCCGCGTTTGCGATTACAGCCTGCGCAAAAAATCGCTGCAATCGGCGTTAAAGTGGACGTTAACGGGATTTCCCGCCATGGGTTCGCCTTAAATATCAATCCCGAGATGGTGTATTGGGAGGGAATTATCGGCTGCGGATTGGAGGACTACGCCGTTACCAGGTTAACAGATTGGGTTAACGCGGTCCCATCCATGGAAGAAGTAAGAAAGGTCATTACGACTGCATTCGGTGAAGTATTGGGTTACGAAATGGGCGAGGAGATTCCAAGTCTGTTTGACACCCAGGTTAAAAGCCAGTAAACTTAGTAGCTGATGGAACAAATCAACCGGGTTTTCGGTCATCATGGTTGGGGGTATCGCCACCCCCCCTTCTTTTTGAAATACTTTTACATGACACCCAGCGCCCTCGTGCGCTCAACGTGAGGAGGATCGAATGGCTCCGCAAACCTACCAGCTGGTCATGGAAGGCGGCCCCACCCCCAACAAAGCCTATGCCTTAGAAAGGTCTGAGATATACATCGGCCGGGACATTCATAATGAGGTGGTCATCAACGATGCTGAGGTGTCCAGGAGACACGCCCGGCTGGTGGCAGAAGCCGGCAGCTACCTGTTGGAGGATCTGGGCTCAACCAATGGAACCTTTGTGGATGGCTTGCGTATTGCCGGCCCTCACTTGATGCGAGTAGGAGAGAAGATTTATCTGGGGGAGAATGTCATCTTACAATTCGACGCTGCACCATATGATCCAGATGCCACAATGGCAAGCGCAGCAGAATATGCCCCACCCTCTTATGAACCCCAGCCAAGAGAGACTTACATGCCACGGGCCAGAATGCAAGAGCCAGCTTACTCCGGCCAGGTACCGCCCGGACCAGAAGAAGCCCTCTTCGAAGCTGAACCAAGGAGAAATTTATGGTTATGGGCTGGGTGTGGGTGTCTGGTGGTTCTAATCTGCGTGGTCGTGTTTGCCGCGCTTTGGTATATTGACGCCAATTTTCTATGGTGCGAATATTTCCCGTTCTTGCCCGGGTGTTAGGCCGCCACCCCTCCCCCTGCAGATAATTTAATTGGCAACCACCAGATCGACGGCGGGATCATCTAATTCACCGAGCGCCACATTGACCTCAGAGATGAGCATCTCCGCCTCGGAGTATCTGCCGGCGCGCAGATGCTCGTCCGCCTCGACCAGCATTTTTTCAAGAACTACATTTTCCACCGAGGTCGGATGGCGGAGATAATCGGCGACGATGTCCCGCTCTCGCATCTGTTCTCCGCCTGGTAGCCAGGCAGTGAGAAAGTATGCTGAGGGATCGAGCAACTGCTGGTAGCGCCGGACGGTATTGTAGAAAGCAACCGTCAAACGGACATCATCACGCAGATCGGGAATCACTTGCTGCCGCGTCAACGCAACCCGAAACCTGCTATCCAGCTGGGAAAGGGTCAGGTCAAAATGGTCTTGCAAGGCCCGATCAATGGCATCCGATTGGCTGCCATCATCTACAGGATGAATATCTCGATAAAAGTCAGAAAAGGCCTCCCACCCATAAGATCTCACCAGGTAGTGCACTAAAGCGCCGGCCTCGATGTAGCCAATTTCATGTTGAGAGGTGTAAAAATTATCTGTCAGAGTGGATAGAGGGATAAACCAGCCAAGGTCCAACAGAGCGGCGGCGCGCGAGAAAACCGGTTCAGTCTTAAAATGCCCACCAGAAAGATAGACTGCCAGCCCCTCCACCAAAATGGATGGCCGCAGCTCCCCACCCAGGCGATTATCCAGGATGTGGATCATCTCGTGATGGACTACCAGCCCAAAATTGCTGCCAGCGTAATTGCGGTCCAGATAAGAGACATAAATCTCCTCGCCCGCGAAGCCGCCGTGCCCCAAGACGCGTGGTAGAAGGGTTATCGGCACAGGGCGATCGAATTCCGTCTTTATGTTTTGAGCAGCCGCCTCGGCCTGTTCCTCCGTTATCTCCAGCAGTTCGGGTAGATCTCGCTCGGACTGGGTTCCCGTAATATAGTACAGGATACAACATTCTATTTCGGCATCCTCCCAATGCGCCTCGGGTTCAGGCGGCGGGATCTGGCTTTGTGGATACAGAATCACCGTCTCGGTCCAGATCGGGCCATCTTGGTTTACAGTAAATTCCAGCGTATAAGCGCCGGGCTCGAGCTGGGAAGTGTCCCAAACCCACTGCATGGTAGCCTGGTAGCGACCAGCGATGCCATAGGGTCGAAAATCTGCGGTCCCCAAATCTTGCGAGAACGGCTCGATCACACGCGCCTGGACTTGTCTGCCTTCCGCTTCCTGCTCAGCTGGGGCGATAATTTCCATGCTGATGACATCGCTAACATACAGATCTCCATCGGGGTGAAACCGGGAAGTATAGGTTACTTCCGGTTCCGGCGTCGGCACGATCGTCTCCGACGGTAAAGGGAGATGCAGGGGCGTCGGAGAAGAGGTAAGCGCGGGAGCTGGTGAAGCAGAAGGCGAGGGAGATGGGGAGGGTGAACCAGCCTGGGGCGCCAGCGCCTGGCAGGCAAGAATAATCAAGGCAAACAGGATCAGGAATCGACGCATCCGGGTTATTATATCTTGGCAGAAGCCACTGGAGGTTTGACCTCAACAATACTCATGAATCGGTAATCTTGTCTGGCTATGCTTTCGTCGTACGGCTAGATAAACAGCACTATTGGTAAAATAATGACATCAGACAAGAGAATTACCGCCTGGTCTATAAACGGAAATTCGTTTTCGCCAGGTTAAGTATTATTACTCGTCCATTTATTGGAGGCGCACATGGCACACATGTTTGTTCCTGGTCCGGTCGACGTCGACCCAAAGATTCTGGCAGCCCAGACGAATCCGATGCTGCCCCACCGCAGCAAGGAATTCGAGACGCTGTTCCGGCGCTGCTGGGAAAAAGCCAGGCAGATTTTCTATACCCAATCGGACGTGTATATCACCGCATCATCCGGCACAGGACTGCAGGAGGCAGCCGTTCGTAATCTGGCGAAGCAAAACGTGCTGTCCTGCGTAAACGGCGCGTTTGGACAACGCTGGTATGAAGTGGCTATTAGCAATGGCAAACATGCCGATGTTTTGTCGGCAGAATGGGGCCAGCCGATTATGCCTGAGATGGTTGCAGAGGCGCTTAGCAATAAGCATTATGAGATTATCACTGTGGTCCATAATGAAACGTCCATCGGACTGGAAAACCCAATCGAAGAGATCGCCGCTGTTGTGCGGCAAAGCAGCCCTGACACGTTGATATGTGTTGATGCTGTTTCATCTCTAGGTGGAGCGCTGGTCGATATGGATGGTTGGGGATTGGACCTTGTGCTAACCTCCTCGCAGAAGTGCCTGGCGCTGCCTCCTGGGCTGGGATTGGCGGCAGTTTCTGACCGCGCCATTGAATACGCCGGGCAGGTGCCCAATCGCGGCTGGTATTTTGATCTGGTGCGCCTTAAGAAGCACCTGCATAAGGATTCGACGCCAGCTACCCCGGCTGTTTCGTTAATTTATGCGCTGGACCTGCAACTGGATCATATTCTGGACGAGGGTCTGGTAAACCGATTCGCGCGTCACAGCGCTATGGCAGAGAGGATCCAGAATTGGGCATTGAGGAACGGATTCGGTTTATTCGCTCCTGAAGGTTACCGCTCTCAAACGGTAACGACGGTGACAAATACCCCAAACATAAACGTTTCTGAGCTGAACCATTATTTAATGCAGAAGGGGATGCGCATCGCCAGCGGTTATGGAAATTTGAAAGGCAAGACTTTCCGCATCGCGCACATGGGGGAGACGCAGATGGCGCATGTAGAGGAGCTGCTGCAGGCGATGGAGGAGTATCTGGAACGTAATGCGTAATTCGTAATATGACAGGTTCTGAAGAGGATCAGACTTTCGAGGTCGAATTAACGACGTTTATCTATGGCGGCGAAGTATTGGGCAGGCTGCCGGAGGGGCGGGCTGTTTTCGTTCCTTTTGCTTTGCCGGGTGAAAAGGTGCGGATTCGCCTGGTTGAAGAGAAGCAGCGTTACGCGCGGGCCGAATTATTGGAAGTATTAGAATCTTCCCCGGAAAGGAGCGAGCCCTTATGCGTACACTTCGGCCTGTGCGGAGGGTGCCACTACCAGCACCTGCCCTACCAGAAACAGTTAGAAATCAAAGCAGAAATTCTGCGAGACCAATTGGTGCGGATCGGCAAGCTGGATGATCCCCCGGTCAAACCAACCGTGCCTTCCCCCAGAGAATATTACTATCGCAACCATGTACAGTTTCACCTGACGCCCCAGGGTCAGCTCGGCTACCATGAAGCGATTTCCAATGAGGTATTCGCTATTCAGGAATGCCACCTGCCGGAGGAACCACTTAATGCGGTTTGGCCACTGCTGGAGATCGAACCGCTTACAGGACTGCAGCGAGTCAGCATTCGCACAGGTGCGGCTGAGGATGTGCTCGTCACGCTGGAGAGCGATGATCCCCTCCTGCCAGAATTTAGCGTCGAAGATCTGCCGATTTCGGTGGCCCACCTTGGACCCTCTGGGACCCAGGTGCTGGCAGGCAGCGATCATGTTGTGATGGAAGTGTTGGGGCGCTCATTCCGAGTCTCTGCCGGATCCTTTTTCCAGGTGAACACTCCGATGGCAGAAAAAATGGTCGAGCATCTGCTCACGTACCTGCATCTTCGACCCACCGCTACAATACTGGATGTGTACGCCGGAGTGGGTTTGTTCAGCGCCTTCCTGGCCCCAAAAGTTGAGCACCTCATTGCCATCGAAGATTCTCCGGCTGCAGCAGAGGACTTTGTGGTGAACCTGGATGAATTTGATCACGTGGACCTGTACGAAGCTGCCGCGGAGCAAATCCTGCCGGTCCTGGAAGCGCAGCCGCAGGTAATTCTCGTCGATCCGCCCAGGAGCGGGATCGACAGAACCGCCCTGGACGGAATCCTGAAGCTCAAACCCGAACTTGTGGCATATGTATCCTGCGATCCGGCCACCCTGGCCAGGGATGGCCGGCGTTTGAGCCGGGAGGGCTTCCGGCTGATCCAGGCAACGCCTTTTGACCTCTTCCCCCAAACCTACCACATCGAAAGCATAAGCTTCTGGGAAAAAGCGCGCAGTGCGGATTAAATTGAAAAATCTTCTCCACGCCAGACCCCGTGATCTGGCGGCTGGAGGGATGGAAACTTATCTGCGTGACCATCCAAACGATCTTCAAGCCGGTTCACGCGCTGCATCAATGCAACCAGCGCATCTCCAATCGTATCCGGCAGGGCCGTATGCTCCAGGTCTGCCTCAGAGGGAATGATCCGAGGTTTACTGCGAACAACCACCTGGCCCGGCACGCCGACAACAACGGAGTTGACCGGCACCGACCTTACCACGACGGCATTCGCGCCAATCCGGCTGTTCTCCCCGATAACGATCGGCCCTAAGATTTTTGCGCCCGCACCGACGACCACGTTATTACCTAATGTTGGGTGGCGTTTGCCTTTCTCGTGGCTGGTTCCGCCTAAGGTCACACCGTGATACAGGGTGACACACCTGCCGATCTCCGCAGTTTCCCCGATGACGACGCCCATGCCGTGATCAATGAAAAATTCTGGCCCAATCTTGGCTCCGGGATGAATTTCAATTCCGGTCAGCGCTCTCATCACATGAGAGAACCAGCGCGCCAGCAGTTTGAGGTTGTGCT
>DATCIL010000721.1:0-1071 GCA_036507795.1 Anaerolineales bacterium
CTGCTCAGCCGCTATCACCAGCAGATGGAGCTCGGCCAGCAGGATCTCTTCAACCAGAACACCGTTGCCGATTACCTGTTCGCCAAGGACAAGATCTTCGCCACGCTGACGCTGAGCGCCGATGAGCTCAATCTATACCAGCAAATCAACGCGCTGCTGAACGCCCGCGTTCCGAAGCCCGACCTGGTCGTCTACCTGCAAGCGCGCCCCGAGGTGCTTTACAAACGGGTCAAAAAAAGGGATAAAAAATACGAACGTAGCGTTACCTTCGAATACCTGACAGAGGTCGCTCAGGCCTATAACCAGTTCTTCTTCTATTATGAAGAGAGCCCTCTGCTGGTGGTGAATACTTCGGAGATCGATTTCGTGGCAAGCAGCAAGGATCTGGCTGACTTGATCAAGGAAATCAACAACATGGGTTCGGGGACGCAGCACTACATACCGCTTAGATCCAGACGATCTGGACTGAGACGGACGCCGCAATGAAGAAGTCGGCAATCGGCAGTAGGCGGTAGGCATACACTCTCTGCATACCGCCGCCTGCCTACCGCCAGCTTTTTAAAGGCCTTCCGGCTCCGTCCGGGAGGCTTTTTTATTTAGGAGGGTAGATCGATGATAGAAAAGATCACCGTACCGGAAATCGTCAAGATGAAGCAGCGGGGCGAAAAGATCACCTGCCTCACGGCTTATGACTATTCTTTCGCGCGCATCCTCGATGAGGCTGGGGTTGATATCCTGCTGGTCGGTGATTCCCTCGGCTGTGTCATCCAGGGGCGCGAAAATACCCTGCCGGTAACGTTGGACGAAATAATATATCATACTCGGGCGGTGGCGCGCGGGCGCACACGCGCGCTGGTCGTGGCGGATATGCCGTTTCTATCGTATCAAGTGAGCAAGGAACAGGCGGTCCAGAACGCCGGCAGGCTGCTGCAGGAAGCTCGGGCCGAGGCGGTGAAACTGGAGGGCGGCGTGGCGATGCGAGACACAATCAAGAAAATCACCGAGGTGGGCATTCCGGTCATGGGTCATGTTGGCTTGACGCCGCAGTCGATCCATCGCTTCGGCGGCTAC
>DATCIL010000722.1:0-9810 GCA_036507795.1 Anaerolineales bacterium
GCCCGCTTGAATCACGACAGAAAGCATATAAGATATTATAATTGTCTTGAGTTTTTTATGTAATATTTCAACAGGCGACTATGAGCTCACTTGCCGATACGCTAGATCGTTTGACAGTAGAGGGATCCCTTTACCAGCCTCTGGAAGACGGGGCTGTACGCTGCCTTGCCTGCGGACACCGCTGTCTGATCCGGGAAGGTCGCCGCGGCATCTGCCAGGTACGTTTTAATCAGGGCGGAAAGCTGCGGGTCCCGCACGGTTACGTTGGCGCATTGCAGGCCGACCCAATCGAGAAAAAACCTTTTTTTCACATCCTGCCCAGCAGCGATGCCCTGACCTTCGGTATGCTCGGCTGCGACTTTCACTGTGGTTACTGCCAGAATTGGATCACCTCGCAAGCCTTACGCGACCCGGCATCGGATGCAGCGGGAGGCTTCATTCGCCGGGTAAGCCCCGACCAGCTGGTTGATTATGCCCGCAAATCTGGCGCCCGAGTCGTGGCGTCTTCTTATAACGAACCGCTCATCACCTCAGAGTGGGCGGTAGAAATCTTTCGCCAGGCACAAAAAGCAGGCTTAAAGTGCGTATACGTCTCGAATGGCAACGCCACAGCAGAGGTCATCGATTACATCAGGCCGTACATTGTGGGCTACAAGATCGATCTGAAAACCATGCAGGACCGCCAATACCGGAAGCTCGGCGGCGTTTTAGAACATGTGCTGAATACAATCCGTATGGTCCATGAAGCCGGCCTGTGGACGGAAATCGTGACCCTGGTGGTGCCTGGATTTAATGACAGCACGGAGGAACTGATGGAGGCGGCCCGCTTCATCGCTTCCATATCGCCAGACATTCCCTGGCATGTGACAGCTTTCCATCCGGATTACAGGATGGTTGATCCACCCGCCACCACCGTCAAAACCCTCATCCGGGCAGCCGAAATTGGCCAGGAAGCCGGGTTGAAATTCGTGTACGCCGGCAATCTACCAGGACGGGTCGGGGATTACGAGCACACCCTCTGTCCCCACTGCCAGACCAGATTGATTGAACGGTTTGGTTACGTGATTTTAAGTTATCAAATTACCGCCCAGGGTACCTGCCCGAATTGTGCGACGTCTATTCCAGGCATCTGGCCGGAAAATCCGAAGCAGGTCAAAATTGGCGGGCTCGGTATGCCAAAACTGGTGAATTATTAATGGCACGGCACTTGCACTCTTATTTTGATGTTTAAAAGGGAAACCCAGCCATCATGACGTCTAAACTCGATCTTATCTTGCTTCCTCTGTTAGGTTACGGTAGACAAGATCAACAAAAGCTGCCTGGACTGCACATTGCCAACCCGCCGCGCCGCTCTGCTCGGGGCCGCGATCGCGACCGGCTAATTCTTTATCTCACGCAGGCTGGCAACGCGCTGCTTTCCGCAGATCAGATCGATCAATTGCTGACCCGGCTGGCCCAAACCTTTTTTAAGTCACCGGGGTCGGTGACAGCAGCACAGCGAGCAGTGGCCGATGCCCTCAACCAGTATTTATTAGAGCGCAACCTTCGTAACACCAGCAGCGGGCAACAGTCCATCGGCATCCTCACCCAGGTAGTTCTGCGCAGCGATCGCCTGTGGTTAGCCCAATCCGGCCCCTCGCATGTCTTTGCGGTTACAACTGAGGATGCCCAGCACCTTTATGATTTATCCCTTGCCGGGCGGGGTTTGGGGCTGAGCCGAACTACACGGGTACGCTTCTCCCAATTCGATCTTGATATTAACGATGGGCTCATCCTGACTCCTCAGCCGCAAGGCGGTTGGACGGCGGCTACCCTGCATAACGCAAAAAAACAGGGACCAGGACATCTCCGCCGGTATCTGCTTACGCAATCGACGCCGCATGTGGAAGGTGTTTTGATACAAGTCCAAAAAGGCACTCACAAAATCCACCTGCTGCGACCGGTTAAAGCGCAGCGTCCAAGACAGGTCTCGCCGGAGCTCCATCGGCTCTCCGAAGAAGAACCGCTCGTAGACGAAACCAGCCGGGTGAGTGACGTACAGGCACTCCCGGAAGAAGAAGCAGTAGCGCTCTCACCTGAGATCGTGTCCCTGTTTTCGCGAGTGGCGGAAGAAACATCTCCGGTACAACCTCCCTTACCACCCGGAAAAACTGCGGTGCAACCAGCTCCACCGGTTGACCGGATACCCGCCTCAGCTCAAAAAACTCGCCGCATCTCAATCCCCAGGCCCAACCTTGGCCCTCTTTCCACTGCACTGGCGGTCATCGGGCGAGCTTTTGCCAACACGGGCAAGCATTTTGGCGCCGCTGCCGGCACGTTGCTCAGACAGATGCTGCCGGATGCCGGCATTCTGGCATTGCCTGCTTCAACAATGGCATTCGTAGCTGTCGCCGTCCCGCTCCTGGTCGTTGTCGTATCGCTGTTCGTATATTTTGAACGGGGAAATGAAACCCAGCACCAAATTTATCTCTCGCAGGCCGTGCAGGCCGCTCAACAGGCTCAAGCCCTGGAGGATCCCCAAGAGCTACGACTTGCCTGGGGCATCGCCGTAAGCTATCTGGATCAGGCAGACTCCTACAGAAGAACCGACGAATCGAATGCCCTCCGCACTCAGGCCCAGGAGGCGCTCGACGGCCTCAACTACGTTGAGCGTGTGGACTTCCAACTTGCCCTGACGGACCCCCTAAAAGAGGATGCTCAGATCTCGCGTATGGTCGCGGAAGAAAGCGACCTGTATATGCTGAATTCAACTGAAGGTGTAGTATTACGAGCTACTTCCAGCACCCAAGGATATGTCCTCGATCCAACTTTCCAATGCGGGCCGGGTCCTTTCGGCGGTTACATTGTGGGATCGATTGTCGACATTGCGCCGATTCCCAGGAGTACCAACAATAGAGCCACCGTTTTAGGGATCGACGCCAACGGAAACCTGCTGTATTGCATTCCGGGAGAGGCCCCACTTGCCCTACCCATGGCTCCTCCTGATACCAACTGGGGCTCGCCGAAAGGTGCAGCTCAAGATTCGGGAGATCTTTATATACTCGATCCCCTTACTAATGCCGTTTGGATATATCGGGGATTAAATGTCACCCAGCAGCCGCGCTTGTTTTTCGGCGAGCAAATCCCTACCATGCAGGATGTCATCGACCTGACTATCAACCGGAATGATTTGTACCTGTTGCATGAAGATGGTCAAATAACCACCTGCATCTTCAGTGGACTGATAGAATCACCCACCCGCTGCGAGGATCCTGCAATCTTTACCGATCCGCGCCCCGGTCTGGAGGATGGCGTCAAGATTCAAGACGCTCGATTTTCGGAAATCCAATTCGCGCCGCCGCCAGATCCCTCGATCTATCTGCTTGACCCCGAAAAATCGGCAATCTATCATTTCAGCGTTCGCCTGACTCTGCAACGCCAGTACCAGTCCAGCCAGCCTTTGCCGGATGGCAGAGCTACATCCTTTGCCATCAACCGCGGCAACCGGTCTGTCTTCCTGGCCCTCGGGAACCAGATCTTTAATGCAAATCTTCCATAATCGCCATTGCCGCCAGACCTTGCGAAGGTTGGATTTCCGGGATCCAGGCACGGGCGTAAAACCTTCGCAAGGTTCTAAGGTTGCGGCGTTGACGTTGGCCAGGGAGTGTAGGTCGGCAGAATTGGTGTCTCCGCTGCCCTGGCCGGCGTGGACCCCGGCGGTGTAGCCGAAACAGCTATCTGAAAAGCTTCTGTCGCCGTACTGAAAAAGGTAGACGTGGGCGCTCCTCCAGGAAACACCTGGGGTTGGAGCAGGGGGGCTTCGCTTGCCTGCGGAGTCGTCGTTGGCGTGGTTGGTGTGCCGATCCAGAAAAGGCCGGTGATTAAAATTCCTGCCAGGAGAAGTAACGAACCCAGGCCAATCGTAAGCCATAGCAGCCTGGCTTTGGTAACCTTCGATAGGCCGTTCCATAATCCATCCACTCCCTGGGGGACTTCCAGCAAAACCATAGTGATGTTATCATGCCCGCCGCGTTGGTTGGCTAATTCCACCAGATCTCCAAGTGCTCGATCCGGTTTCCTGCTCCGCAGCATTGCCGCGATCTCGCCATCCTCGACCAGGTCAGTCAACCCATCGCTGCAAATCAGGATCTGATCACCCGGTCCCAGAGGTAAGCCCTGGTTAGCCTCCGCCCGTAAATCATCCTCATCGTCTCGCAGCCGAAGGCGGAAGTCGGGAGCCACCGGTTGGCTTGACCCCAGATGACGCCGGATCACATGGGAATTTGGGTGATCTCTTGCCTGCTCCAGACTCAACACACCGGAACTTATCGCTTCCTGCACCCAGGTATGATCTATGGTTATCTGGCGGATTCGGTCACCCCGGAGCAGATAAATGCGTGAATCCCCCACCGAGGCGATATAGAGGCGGTTTCCTATCACCCATGCGCACGCCCCGGTAGTGCTCATGCCTTTTTGGGTTAATTCGCTCTCCGCCTGGGAATTGATGATCTGGTTTGCCTGTTGAAAGGCAACTTGCAAAGTTTCCAATGGCGTTTTTGCGTCGCTTCCAGACACAATTCTGCTGATGGCTTCGACAGCCAGCTCAGCCGCCACCTCACCGGCGCGGTGACCACCAACGCCGTCGGCGATAACGGCGAATACGGATGAGGTCCCACGGGCGCGGCCCAAGCGGTGTGCTGCCACCGCGTACCGGTCTTCGTTGTTTTTTCCTTTGCGACCAGGGTCGGTAATTGCCGCAACCTTCAAGTGAGCACGTTTAGCAGGGATCAAGATTCGGGTTCCAAAGGAATAATCACCGGCTTGCGGACCCGGTCGGGGCTACGCAGCGTAAACCGGAAGCCAACTCTGCCGATGTGAAGCAAGTCTCCATGCTCCAGGATGGCTCCTTCTTTTGAAACTGGCGTGTAATTTATCCATGTGCCAGCCACAGATCCTAGATCAGCGAGCCGAAAAGAGCCATTTTTGTTCTGACTTAGCCGGGCATGAATTTCTTCGACCGAAGCATCATCAATTACTTGAGTTACCTCGGCCGGATTACGTCCAAAAGTAACCGGGCCGGTCGCAATTGAAATCGGGGGCCGGCTGTTTTCATCTCCTGCTTCGGAAATTGGGGTGAGAAAAGCGATCGCCTGAGGGGCGAGGCGGCGCTGCGTCAGGTGCAAGCGATCGATCCAGGCCGATGGGCGTTGATTTTCTTCTTGTTTCGGGCGCACAGGTTGGGTAACCGGGTCTCCCCGGCGATTTCTGCGACGGAATTCCAACAAAACGCCCGGCTTAAGTTTTCCTCCTCGGACTAAAACCAACATCAGGACTGCGCCGGCAAGGACCACGGTAATCCCGGCCAACAGCGAGCGGTTGCGGGATAAGGTGACGATCACGCTGCGGGGGTCGCGCTTCAGAGAGACCAGGACAATGGTATCCATGCTTGTGCTGCTCAATCCAAGGCTGTCTTCTACCTCAACTCTGAGGACATGCTCCCCTGTGCTCGTATATTCTCTTAAATCCCAGGTGAACCGGTCAAAAGGGGGCGCCGTATTGACTTCGGCGACTTCACCGTCTATATACAACGTAGAACGCTCAATCGGCCGCTCGAGTCCATCCGGAAACTCAATCAATATCTCGAGGTTCTCTAGAGAAGGAACAAGCGTTTCGGGATTTGCCTCTGCTTCCCCGGCATTGACTCTTTCGATTTTTAATCGGGGCGAAACGAAGGCTATATTTGGCGGCAGCACCTCTAACTCGAATTGAATTGGGCCGGAAACAAATTCAGCGCCGTCCAATTGCACCTGTACAGCCATCTCATGCAAGCCGCTGGTATTGATACTGGAATTGTATTCCAGGTAATAAGTGTTTCGCAGCGGTTCAAAGCTTAGTTCCAGGTCAGGAGTCGTCTCCACACCTGAATAGGCAAAATAGCTTCCCCCCGTTTCCTGCGCCAGGCTTTTTAGCTGATTGGCGGGTTCCGACGAAAATCTCTCAGTAGAGGCGACTAACCAGACGAACACGTTTATCCCAGCCTGATTTGCCCGGGCAGCCAGGCTTTGCAAGCCAACGCCGGCCTCCGCATCCATCGGAGCAGTGATAAACAAGATCGCTTTCCCCATACCGGGGCGAGCTGTGACATCCGCGGCCACGTCGATTGCTCGAGCCATAACGGTCAAATCTGGGACGGCATTCCGAGTATCTGGCTGGTACGCCTCCAGCGCAACGATCCAGTTCTCCGCATCCGTTACATGGGAGGCATCTGGATGATCATTTGCGAGCAAGCTCAGATCATCGATCATCGATCCCTGCCTGGCTTCACTCCATGCCCGCAGGGCCTGCATCACAAAATCAAACCGGGATAAACCCTGACTGTTTCTGATCGCAAAGGTTGGTCCCGGGTTAATCGCTACAACCAGCTGGACTCCTGCGCGCAGCTGCTCCAGGGCGCTGACCGGAATGCGCCGTCCATTCTCGAGGACGCTGACGACGCCCTGATCCACACCTGCGACAAACATTCCCTGGGCATCGCGCACCTCGAAGTAAGTCGTAATTGTCGGAAAGCCGCTCGTATCTGGCGCGACTGTCCAAACCTGAACCCCCTCCTGAGCGCGCACCAGTCCTCCGCTGGCGACGATGCAGATCAATAACCAGCTAACCAGCGCCAGGCGAAAGCCAAGCGATCGATTATGCATGCCGGAATTTTAGCATATGATACAGGCGGTGTGTGACTGGGTGGTGGACAGTGGTCCGTGGACAGTGGACGGTGGCACGCCGCCGAGGACGGTCATAAGAATGACGGTCATCGGAATGACTCGGGCTGAGCGCGGATAGTGGATGGACGGTGGCTGAGCATGGGGTGGACGACACCTTTAAGCGGCTTCGGCGAAGGTTTCCTGACCAGGCATCGCGGCACCGCGGGTGAGCCTTAGAAAGGTCAGCGTCCAGGCCGATTCAATGTAGGACCGCAGCGCGCCGCTCAAGATCAGCAATACCGGAAGGTAAGCGACAAAACAGAGGGCTGCGATCAATAGACCGCCGCCAATGGTTTGGTCCGTTCCCGCAATCGCTCCGATAATGGCCGGCGAGACAATGAAAGCCAGCGGTAAGGCAATAATGAAACCCGCAATCAGGTTGACTCCCAAAGAAAGGATCAGCCCCATCACCAGGATTGAACCCAAATTAGTCTTGAAAATCTCCCAACCTCGGCGCAGCCCATCGAAGATTCCCACATCTTCAACCACGATGGCAATGTTCGCTTGTTCAACCACCAGATTAAGCAGCCAGAAGAGCGGTACGAAGATGCATATGAGCGGAATCAGGCACAGAAACCCTACACCTAAAGTAGCCACGCCAAAAAAAATAAACGGCGCCAGGATCAGCAATACCAATACGACTGCGGCTATCCCAACGATCAAGTTAAGCCCAAAAATTCTCCAGAAATAGGGCGTTGAATCGCCAAATAATTCCCCAAAAGCCAAACTTTCAGCGCCTTGATCCGCCTTCAAAGTCCCCTGGATCAATCCTATCCGTCCTACGGTGCTCAAAAAGATCGCCAAGACAACCAGGAGCAGGATAATGAGGATAACTGCGCCGACGAATAGGGCAATTTGCCAGTCCGGGATGCGACCAAACTGGTCAAAAAACCGTTCGATGGAGGGCGGCACATCACCTTGAAAGGATGTCCGCGCGTTTCCCGCACCGCCGTTGGCGTTGCTGCAGCTTGCCAGGATGCCGAAAACCCACAGCACTTTGTGCTTCCAAACAATTTGCCACGCACGTGAAAGTACTTCTCCGAAGTCCATTTGCATTCTCCTTTTTCGCTTACTCCAGAAATTCTCAGTATGGTGTCATTGCGAGGCGTTCTCTGCCGAAGCAATCTCATCCAAGCCGTGCAGGAGATTGCGGCAGCGTAAGAACGCTGCTTCGCTGCGCTCGCAATGACAAAGTGCGAATTGCTGTGCTTACTCCCATTCAATGGTGGCGGGTGGCTTACTGGTAATATCATAAACCACCCGGTTAATCCCGTGCACTTCATTAACTATGCGGTTTGCGATGCGACCCAAAAGATCATGAGGCAATCGCGCCCAATCTGCCGTCATGAAATCTTCTGTAGTGACGGCGCGGATGGCAACTGCCTCCTGATAAGTGCGCTGATCGCCCATTACACCTACGGATCGCACCGGGAGAAGCACTGTAAAAGCCTGCGCAGTCCCGGAAATTTCTCGATCTCGCTTGCCCATCTGCAATAAACCAGCTGCCTGCAACTCTTCAGTTAGAATGGCATCGGCAGCCCGCAGCTTCTCCAGCCGTTCTTCCGTCACTTCCCCGAGACAGCGCACCGCCAGACCCGGGCCGGGGAAAGGCTGCCGCCAGACCAGCTCCCCAGGTAAACCCAAAGCCGTGCCAACCGCCCGCACCTCGTCTTTGAAGAGATATCGCAGTGGTTCTACGAGCTCGAATTCCATATCCTCTGGAAGCCCTCCCACGTTATGGTGGGTTTTGATCCTCTCAGCCTGTGCGCGATCGGGTGCGCTCGATTCCACCACATCGGGATAGATTGTGCCTTGCACCAGGAAGCGGGGCGATCCCAACTCGCGGGCTTGGGCCTCAAACACGCGGATAAACGTCTCGCCAATCACGCGCCGTTTCTCTTCGGGGTCGGTAATGCCCTGTAATGGCCGCATAAACTGCTCGACCGCATCGACGGTCACCAATTCCAGTCCCAGATTCTGCTGGAACGTTTTCACCACCTGTAGATTCTCCCCCTGCCTGAGCAGCCCGGTATCCACGAACACTGCGATTAACTGCTCACCGATGGCGTGATGGACGAGGGCAGCTGCTACGCTTGAATCGACGCCCCCACTGACTGCGGCGAGCACGCGTTCGTCCCGGACCTGTGAGCGGATCCTCACCACACTCTCTTGGATGATCGCCTGGGGAGTCCATTCCGCTGCAGCCCGGCAGATATCGAGGACAAAGCGCCGCAATATTTGCCCACCTGAGGGGGTATGGTGCACCTCGGGATGGAACTGCACCCCAAAATACTTCCTGGACAGGTCACCCATGGCGGCAATTGGAGAATTATCGCTTCGTGCCAGGGGAAGGAAACCGGGAGGCACTTCTTCGATCCGGTCGCCATGGGACATCCAAACCTGGTAGTCCGCATCGGGTAACAGCAGATTTTTCTTTAAAGTGCTCAACCTGGCGGGCCCATACTCCCGTTCGCCGGAAGGCGCTACCTTCCCGCCTAATGCGTGGGTAAGCGCCTGCATACCATAGCAAATGCCCAATACCGGGAGCCCACTCTGCAGTACGTACGCCGGCACCTGCGGCGCGTCCGGCGCGTACACCGAAGCTGGTCCTCCCGATAGGATAAAACCTTTCGGGTTGAGACCCATCACCTCCTCGACGGGCGTATCCCACGGCAGCAGCTCGCAATACACTCCGGCCTCGCGCACCCGCCGTGCGATGAGCTGCGCATATTGCGAACCAAAGTCTAAGATAATGATTGTGTCCATAGAAATAGGGGATAAGGGATAGGGGATAAGGAGATCCGTATTGCGTGTTGCGTATTGCGTACTACGTGTTGCGTACACCAATACTCCGGTTACGAATTACGAATTACGAATTACGCATCACGTCTCACGGATCACTCCTCAAAGATAATCTCGTCTCCCTCCATGGCGCGAATGGGGGCGAGCGACTCGACTTGAACATCCAGGTGGGCCAGCGCTGCCCGCCCGCCTTCAAATATCTTTTCAATCAGGGTTCCGACTCCGACAATTCTCGCTCCCGCGGTCTGAGCCAGACGCACCAGTCCAAGAA
>DATCIL010000723.1:0-2453 GCA_036507795.1 Anaerolineales bacterium
CGCAGGGCACGCGCCTGGCTATCGTTTACCCAGAGGCTGGCATGGAGGAGGATGTCTGGTCGAATAACTCGCGGATGATCGTCATCGATGTGGTTGCCGGGCAGGTCGTCGCCGAAACGGTCTTACCGCTCACCCCTCGCCTTCTGGCGTTTTCCGAAGATAGCACTTCGCTCATGGCATACGGCGTAACCAACCAGGACAGCAGCGGCCTCGACGGCGCAGCGCGAGCCCTACTCCTGGATGCCGCGAGCATGGAAGTGGTGTGGGAATTGGCGCTGGAAACCGTCGCCGACGGCCAGACCCGGCTTTACACCAGTGATGGGACCGAAGAGTACATTTGGTGGGGACCTGCGGCGGTACTCTCCCCGGAGCACCAGGCGCTCTTCATCGTGCATGCCGACGAAGATAAGCTCACCAGCGTCGACTTCTCTGAGCGTATCTGGGACACCGTTGAGATCCAACCGCAGCTTTCCTGGTTCGAACGCCTGTTATCCTTAACTGCTGGCGTCGCACGCGCTAAGGTTGTGGATGGCACCACCAAGCAGGCCATCCTTTCAGAAGATGGGAAGCGATTGTATATTGCGGGCCAGACCAGCGAAACCTGGCAGGACGAGAACGGGAACTGGCAGTTCAGCCAGACACCACTTGGTTTGCAGGTAGTGGACGTCCCAAGCGGGACAGAAATCGCCCAACTGGATACAGAAGCCAGCGAACTGGATCTCTCCCCTGACGGCAGCCATCTCTACCTGCATGGCTGGTCAGGATCAGGCGCCTGGACGGAGATCGTTGACCTGGAAAAACTGGAAATTGTAAACCGCCTGGTTGGCCGGCGTCTCATCCCGGCGGCCCGTCTGAACGGCGAGCCGGTTTTGCTTTCCAGCTCCAGCAACTCGGGAGCCCAGACTACTCTGGCTGTCTTTGACCCGGAATCCCTTGAAGAGATCAATAAATGGTGGGTGTGGGGGTATGCGGAATGGGTGAATCCATCAAGTCCTTAGTGCAGTCCCTTTGTGCCCTGACTTGTAAATAGCCTTGCGAAGGTTGGTCTTCCAGTACCTTCGCCTTGAATGGTAACCTTCGCAAGGCTTTTCATCCTTTGTGGCGTACGCAGCGTTCATGAAAACTTCGTGTTAAAGGCCCATTCGCCCACCGCATGGGTCTCTGCCTGGTGAATCGGCAGGTATCCCTGAGCCGCCAATTCCTCCGTGGGGATCGAGGCTTCATCTGGCTTATCTGACAGCCCGAACAAGAAGGCGCCCTGCTCTCGCCACTTCCTGGCGATCTCCCGCACCTCCTGCGTGATCACGATCTCCAGCTCCAGCAAATCCTCGACAGGCAGATCATCGCTCATAAAACCCATTCTCCCTATTGTCGTCAGGTACTCGTTCCGCCGGAACGCCTTGAAGGGCGTCGGATCGCCCATCCTTACCCTGCCATAAATCTCGTGATGAATTTCTGCCAGTCTCTGCGGCAATTCGCCTGCCCGGCCGTTGACGTGCTCGATAAAGGCTTCAAAAGCCCGCAAGCGGTCTTCTTTAACATCTGCCACGACGGTCTGCAAATCGTATAGCCCGCTTCCCAGGATCAAACAGATGTAGGCCAGGTAATCCTGATTATCCCGGGTGAAGGGATGGTATTCCACCTGGTTGAGCTCGTCGTACGCTCTCCGGAAAGCCCCATGATCGAACGCCTGGCCCAGCAGCCCGGCAACGGTATCCTTCACCGCCTGCACCCGGGCCTGGTCGATGGCACGGGCGTTGCGCCCGCGTGCCCCCAGCGCAGTCTTGTCCAGGTCAACTACGACCGCCGTGGCTTCATCGATGTGGAAATTCTGCTCCGCACAAAAACCTTCGAAATCAGCCAGGGCTGCCCAGCGGTTTGCCAGATACAGGGACCGGGATGTCCCGGCTGCCACCACCTCCTTCGCCGCCGGCTCCGCATCCTCTGCGGCGATGAAAGCCATTCCGGGCCACGCCCCGGCCTCGCAGATGTTGGCAAAAGCGGTCCCATCGTTCATGCGAGTATCGCCCACGAAGACCAGCCGCCTGATCTCCATTTTGGGATTCTCCAGTGCGCGCCCGCGCTTAAGCAGGTGAACGATCACGCTGGCGTAGGCCGGGTCCGTCTTGCGCGGGATCCCGCCGGATGGCAGGCCAGCCTTCGTGCGGACCTCATCCAGTCCCGGGAGCCGCTCATCCACCGGCTTCAGATTGCGGTAGACAATATTGTCTCCCAGAAACTCAGCCACCGCAGCCCGCCCAAACACGCTCATTTTGCCGGAGGAATTCATCTCAGCTCAACTCGCATCCTTCCAAAATAGGCATCCTCTCAACCTCTTACGTATTGCGTATTGCATATTGCGTATCATGTATGACCGATAACGCATCACGTCATTACAATCTGGGCAATACAATCGAATCCTGTTTTTGGTATTTCCCCTTCTTATCGGCGTA
>DATCIL010000724.1:0-9935 GCA_036507795.1 Anaerolineales bacterium
GGATTATCGCGCTTTGTAAAAAATATTCCAGATGATGATCTTAAAGTTGGGATAAGCGCAGAGGATTACGCGCGGTTTAACGCCGCAGTGGGCGAGCGATACGGGCACGGCGGCCAATTTGTGCTTAAGCGAATCGGACATGAAATGTTCCGCTCTGTGGTAAAGGATCAACCTGCGCTGTTGGGGCTAGCCGGGATAACATTGAAGTTGATGCCCAGCGAGCAGCGTATCAACTTTGTCCTCAACAGCATGGCAAACGCATTCAAGGGCACCAACCCTAAATTGGAATCTCGGGTGGAACAATATGAAGGTCACGCAAGCTATACCGAGCACCATTGCCCAATCTGCATGGGAAGGACAAGCGACCATCCTGTTTGCCATCTTCAGGCTGGAGAACTAGAAGAGGCAGTGCGTTGGGCAGTTGGAGAGGCATTTGATGTGCGGGAAATCGAATGCATCGCCAAAGGTGACACCGTGTGCCGGTTCGTAGTATTAGAAAAAAAGTAGATCAATCCGGGATACTCCAACGATTAAAAGTTATTTATCTATCAGCGTTCTCCCTGGACAAAGATATCCTGTCGTGGCACAATTTGACATCACAATACCAAAATGATTCAGGAGAACTGATGTCGCTTAGTAAAAGACAATTAATCAAAGAAAAACGCCGGCAGGAACGTCGCCGGCAACGTGTTGTTACGATTCTGATTATTTCGGGCGTAGCCTTATTCATTGCTGCATTACTTGCAGCGCCAACAATTCAAAACGCGCTGACCCCGGTAGGCGAAATTGTACAGATAACGCCGGAAGAAAGACCGATGGTCGATGGCCGGGCGCTGGGAGATTCGGACGCTCTTGTCACGGTTGAAGTCTATGAGGACTTCCAGTGCCCAGCCTGCAGAACTTTTTCTGGAGAGATTGAGCCCCTGCTCGTGGATAACTATGTCGCCGATGGACAGGTCAGATATATCTTTCGTCATTTTCCGTTCCTCGATGACCAGGCTGCCGGAAACGAATCCGACCAGGCAGCCAATGCCAGCATGTGTGCGGCTGAACAAGGACGTTTTTGGGATTATCACGATATGCTCTTCGCCAATTGGAACGGCGAGAACCGGGGCGCCTTTCTTGACAAACGCCTGGTGGCCTTCGCAGAAGCTCTAGACCTCGATATGGATGAGTTCAACGATTGCTTCCAAAGAAACGAATATGAAGAAGTTATTCAAGAGGATCTTAGATCAGGCCGCCAGGCTGGCGTCCAGGGAACGCCGAGTGTCTTTGTTAATGGCCGGCAGATTTCACCGGGATTTGTCCCATCCTTCCAGGATATCGAAGCTGCCGTGCAGGCATCGCTCGCCGAGTCCGGCGAATAGTTTATCATTCTAGTTTTGCCAGGGTAGCTGATTGCGCTCCCGCTGCCTTGATCTCCAGTAACTCCAGCGCAAAACACAACGAGGAGAGACGGTTAAGATAGCGCAATAGCGCCTCATTTTCGATCTCCCCATCGAGGATCAGGCCGGCAACACGTCTCTCCGCCCGGCGGACAATGGTGCGGGCCAGAGCGAGTGCCGCCGCGGATAGCGAGTCGCCAGGGAGGATAAATTCCTTGGGAGCTCGAACGGACTCGCCGACCTTCTCAATCTGTTCCTCCAACCATCCAATTCGCTCAACACCGATATTGCGAAACTTATTAACGGTCTCCGGGGTGGCTGAAAGTTCGGCCATCAGCAGGTAGAGATCACGCTGCACGCTCAGCAAGATTTCACCTGTTTCTGAGGCCTGGCAGGTTGCCCTGGCCAGCCCCAAACCAGCTGAAGCCTCATCTACCGTTCCGATTGCCTCTAAACGGGGATGATTTTTTGGAATCCTTCCCTCCCCGAGTACGCCAGTAAACCCATTGTCCCCCGTACGGGTGTAAAATTGATTCATAGCCTCGATCCTCTGACGTTATAGAAGTTCTCACAATGATGTCATTGCGAGGAGCGGTTTTTGCGACGAAGCAATCGCCGCTGGGTAATGCAAGAGATTACTTCGGCAGGGAACGCCTCGCAATGACATCATAATGAAAATTGCTGCCGCCTTTATTCGGTACTATCCTGAATTGGACTGATATTGTATACTTAAAGCTAAGGAGATCTCCAGATGCAAATCCGATGTTACAACTGTCACAAGCCCTTCGCCCTGAGTAAGGAGGTCGTCCACATCGCATTAGATGAAGCCCACTCGGAAGGACTTAACCACTACAACGCTTATTGTCCTCATTGTCGTAGGGCGAACCGCGTATCCGTAGAGGAGCTCCGCAGGGCCGCTCCCGATTGGGAACCCGGAAAATCTGAACAGGAAGAAGCGACCGAGTAATTATAAATTACTGAGGAAATTATAACCTGTGACCTCATTAAGTGATTTTGATTCCGCAGAAGACGTAAAAACTGCGCTGGGAAACCAAAAATATATCGCGAGCGATGAAATTGCTACGATAACCTACTTGAGCCGAAAACTAGGTAAACCACTTTTAACAGAAGGTCCAGCGGGTGTAGGAAAGACCGAGCTGGCAAAGGCGATTGCCGGGGCCACCGGACGAGAATTGATCCGCCTTCAATGCTACGAAGGGCTGGACGAAACGAAAGCCCTGTACGAGTGGGAATACGCCAAGCAATTGCTCTACACGCAGCTTTTACGGGATAAGCTCCACGACACTTTGGATGGAACCAAAAACCTTACCGAGGCCGCTGATCGCCTGGCTGATGAAGAGGATGTTTTCTTCTCAATGCGCTTTCTCTTGCAGCGCCCCCTACTGAAAGCAATTTTAAGCGATAATCCGACCGTCTTATTAATCGATGAAATCGACCGTGCTGATGCTGAATTTGAAGCATTCCTCTTAGAAGTGTTAAGCGACTTCCAGGTCAGTGTACCGGAAATCGGGACTTTAGCCGCAGTTCACAGGCCGCTCGTCGTACTGACCAGTAACAACACCCGTGAACTCAGTGAGGCCCTTAAGCGTCGCTGT
The DNA here is from genome assembly GCA_036507795.1 of Anaerolineales bacterium. Classification (GTDB taxonomy): domain Bacteria; phylum Chloroflexota; class Anaerolineae; order Anaerolineales; family UBA4823; genus DASQQR01. Next base: position 3,002 of record DATCIL010000724.1, read on the forward strand.
CTCTATCTTTTTATTAATTATCCGTCCATGGATCAAGAGTTGGCAGTGGTGCACCTGAAAGTGCCGGATCTTTCTCCAAAAGTAGCCCGTCAGGCCGTCGAGCTCGTGCACAATTTGCGCAAAATGGATCTTCGCAAAGCTCCCAGTATCAGTGAAACGCTAGATTGGGCTAAAGCGCTGCTAACATTAAATGCCAAACACCTGGATCCAGAGACATTAGAAAAAACCTTGAGTGTGCTGCTTAAGCACGAAAGTGACTTGCAGCGCGCCAGACGGTGGTTACAGCGTCCTCCCCGGAATCGCTTCGACGACGATCAAGATCCCCAATTACGCGGCTGGCGAAATTAACGGTTAGCGTCCTTTGCTTTGCGGTTCAAATTGACCTTCCTGGTAAGGAGTGAATAAATGGAAGAACGAATCGTAAAATTCATTTCTGCACTGCGTAACAGTGGCGTCCGGATTAGTCTCGCAGAGAGCGCAGATGCGTTAACGGCCGTAGACGATTTGGGCGTAAAAGATCGAGAAACCTTTCGTTTGAGCTTGCGATCGACTCTGGTTAAGGATGCTGCCAACTTGCCGGTCTTTGATGAGCTTTTTCCCCTGTTCTTCGATTCCAACCAGTCGCCTCCCCTCATGAACTTATCCGAAGACCTGACACCAGAAGAGGCTCAGATGCTGGCTGAGGCATTGCGCCAGTTTAAGGACAAACTGCGTGAGATGCTGGAACGGCTTGTGAATGGCGATCAGCTCAGCCAACAAGAATTGGAGCAGCTTGGTCAGATGGTGGGATTAAACCAGGTTGATGATATGCGCTATCGCGATTGGATGGCACGGCGTATGCAGCAGGCACTCCGTTTTCAAGAAGTAAGGGAGGCGCTGCAGGAGCTAATGGAACTGCTGGCTGAAATGGGCATGAATCGGCAGCGCATCGACCAGATTCGCCAAATGCTTCAAGCCAATCAGCAATCGATCGAGGAGCAAATCCGAAAGTATGCCGGTCAGCACATTGCTCAGAATATCAGCGAGAAAAACCGGGAAGATAGTGTCGACGGACTGCTCAACCGGCCTTTCAGCTCTCTTTCTGATAGGGATTTAGATCGGCTGCGCAAAGAGGTGCGTCGCCTGGCAGCGGTATTGCGCACCCGCATCGCTCTTCGACAAAAGCGCGCCAAGAGTGGTCAATTGGACGCCAAGGCAACAATTCGGGCCAACCTCAAACATGGCAACGTGCCAATCCTACTTAAGTACAAAGATCGAAGCCTGAAGCCGCGGGTTGTCATAATTTGTGATGTGAGCACCTCGATGCGACCTTGCTCAGAATTCATGCTCAGCCTGCTTTATGCCATGCAGGATCAGATCAGCAAAACGCATGCATTCGCTTTTATCGATCACCTGGAGTACATTTCCCCAGAATTTGTTGGTAAGGAAGTGCGTGATGCGGTGTCCCAGGTTCTGGATCTAATGCCTCCGGGACATTACAATACCGATCTTGGCTACAGCCTGGAAAACTTCACCCACGGCTTCATGGATACCGTCGATCGGCGTTCGACGTTTATCATCGTTGGTGATGGACGCAACAACCATAATGATCCTCGCCTGGACCTTTTCAGAGATATTTCCAGGCGCAGCCACCGATCCATTTGGCTCAATCCGGAATCGCCTGCCCTCTGGGGTACAGGCGATAGCGATATGCTGAAGTACGCCGGCCTTTGTGATGAGGTTCTTCAGGTCGCAACCCTGGCAGAATTAACAGCGGCCGTCGATCAGCTCTTATCCTAATGCAGCGCTCTCGGACAGTAACCGTCTTTGCCTGGCTGTTGTTGTTCCAGGCACTCGGTCTGTCGATTATAAGCGCGCTGAACTTCTCCAGCATTAATTTCGAGTGGCAGATCACGCATCAGGATTTTTATATGGATCTCCCCAGCGGGTTGCGAGGCTGGGCTTTCGCTACGCTATCTCTCCTGGCGCTACTCACCGGGGTGAGGTTTTTTCGCCTGCGAGAATCTGCCTGGCTGCATGCGATGTTAATCCAGGGTCTCAACTTATCACTGGCGATCGGTCTCTATCTTCAGCAGAAACCATTCTATGTTTATCCGCTCATGGTCTATTGCATCTTTATGGTCCTCTATCTGAACTATTCTGATGTGTTGAACACATTCGGGTCAGAAGAAGCCCTCAAGGAATGGGGAGGAATTGATGAGCCCTGACACGGATGTAGCATTGCTCCGGCGGTTTGAGCCGGTCATCCGCTATACTCGGGGAGAGCAGTTCTTTCCAATCGATGTAAAACCGTATGTTGAATCATCCAGCTTATGGATGCATCCTCCAAATCAAGAACCCGCTTGCCGGGTACCTGAGGGTGAACTCACCCTGGAGAAATTGGGCCAATATCGTTGCGATGGGTTTGGAACCGTTTATTATCTCAAGTTCATCGAGCCCCTCAATATTACCGAATTGGCCAGCTATCGCTTTCAGCAAGGATTGAAGAAGAAAGATCCAAACACCATCTTTCGAGCGGGTAGAGGCCGGCTGGCCAGGGTTGGATACACCTCACGTTTCATCGACGCGCTCTTCTCCCTATCTTTGCTCGCTCGAGGACGCGTTCCCGGGGATACCACTGCAGCGGCAGCTATGGCTTTCCATCGAATTCTGGAAGAAAATGAGGAGTTTTGTTATTACGGACGCGTCGTCGAGCTAAACGAGTGGACCATCCTCCAGTACTGGTTCTTCTATCCATTCAATAACTGGCGCTCCGGCTTCTACGGCGCCAACGATCACGAAGCCGATTGGGAGATGATTTGTGTATACCTCTCCCGGGATAAGGCCGGAGAATTCATACCCGAGTGGGCTGCTTTTGCTTCCCATGATTTCTCCGGAGATGACCTCCGCCGGCGATGGGATGACCCAGAATTAGAAAAATTAGGCGATCACCCGGTAGTCTACGCTGGAGCGGGATCGCATGCCAGTTACTACAGTCCTGGGGAATACCTGACCGAGCTGGAATTGCCTTTCATGTCCCCGCTCGTGCGGCTGATGGACGGGCTCCAGTCCCAGTGGCGGAAATTCTTGCGCCAGGCGCAAGGCAATGGAACCCCCGCCAACAATTCTTCTGCTTTTAACATCTTTAAAATACCTTTTGTGGATTACGCCCGCGGTGATGGCTTTTCCATCGGTCCCGGCGGGGACAGGGAGTGGGGTTGTCCCCGGTTGCTCAACCCGCCGCCCGCCTGGGCAGTCCAGTACCGTGGTCTTTGGGGCTTGTATGCTCGTGATCCAATTGCTGGTGAAAACGCCCCGGCTGGCCCTGTCTATAACCGGGAGGGCGAGGTGCGCCGCTCCTGGTACGATCCGCTGGGTTGGTCCGGCCTGGATAAAGTTCCTCCCCGCGAGCTGGCCTATGAGGTCGTCGAACAGCGGTGTATCGAGATCAAAAAAAATCGGGACAGATTGGCCGTTACAATTTCCGAAAAAAGCAAATCTCTAACCAATCTTTGGATTGAAGCGGCAGCGATGCAAGCTCAGCCCCATATGGCCAATCAATATGCTACTCACCAAAAAGAAATCGACCATCTCTCGGCTGAGCTCAGGAATTTGCGCTCACAATACGCGGCTGACGGCAGCCTGCTGGAATCGCTGAGTAATTACGCCAATCAATTGAGCCGCCGCGACTGGGGGCCTCTCCGGGCACACATCCGTCGGGCCCATCACCCCGCCTCAGACACCGGATTGCGTCTCAGCCGGTTTGCGGAGACATGGGCCGCCATCAGCATCGGCTTGATGATGTTGGGATTTGTGGGAATCATCATGTTCGCGCAACAGTACCTGATCTTCGGATTAATATCCATGCTTTCAATATTGGTGTTTATCGAAGCTGGCTTCCGGCGCCAACTGACTCGCCTGATCAGCGGCTTCACAATTGCTCTATCGATTGTTTCCGCCATCATTCTGGTGTTTGAGTTCTTCTGGCAAATCGTAGTTGCTGGAGTCATCCTGGCCGGTGGATATATCATTTGGGAAAACATAAAGGAACTCTACACTTGAGATCAACTGCTATAACTGCGCTCTAGCCGCCGTCCTCGGCGGCGTCTCCCCCTGCTCCCCATGCTCGGCTCCCCTGGTTCCCACGCGGAGCATGGGAACGAGGAAAACTTAACCAATTTTATTCATTAGTTCTTTGATACAGAAAATTAAATTCCCGAATACGCTTGCGCAGGTCTTCGTCGAAGTCATCCTCACTCATGCGCCAGGTCCAATTCCCACTCGGATTGCCGGGATAATTCATGCGAGCCTCGTTACCTAAATTGAGGAAATCCTGCATGGGCGCCACAGCGAAGACCGCCACAGAAGACCAGGCCGCTCGAATGAGATCCCAGGCAACTGCCTTGCCGTCTACTCCCATGTAGCGCCGAAAAAAATCCCGCTCCTCTTCGGAAACCCTTTCATACCATCCTCGGCTGGTATCATTATCATGAGTGCCCGTATAAACCACCCGATTCTCTATATGATTATGTGGCAAGAATAGCTCGCCCGGATCTCCATAATAAGCGAACTGCAAGACAATCATTCCAGGAAGGCCAAATTGCTCGCGCAATTCAACAACATCAGGAGTAATCACGCCTAAGTCTTCAGCGATAATTGGCAATTCTCCCAACGCGCTCCTTAGATATTTGAAGAAGTGCTTTCCGGGACCCGGCATCCAGCGCCCATTTACCGCGGTATCTTCGCTGGCCGGAACTTCCCAATAAGCTGCAAAACCCCTAAAATGGTCCAGCCGGACGATATCCACCAGTTGTAGGACCGCCTGCCAGCGATGGATCCACCAGGCATAACCATGCTTAGCATGTACCTCCCATCGATATAATGGGTTTCCCCACAATTGTCCGGTTTCTGAGAAATAATCTGGCGGAACACCAGCCACCACAGTCGGGTTGCCCTCCTCATCCATGTAAAAGAGTTCCGGCCGTGCCCATACTTCGGCGCTGTCATGGGCAACGAAGATCGGGATATCCCCAATAATTTGGATACGCTTCCCATTTGCATAATGTCGAAGAGCGGACCATTGGCGGAAAAAGAGAAATTGCCGAAACTTTTGCCGCTGGATTGCCTCCCCATAATCTGCTTTCGCCTCTCTTAATGCCAGCTGCTCGCGGCTGCGGAGTGGTTCAGGCCATTCTGTCCAGGAACCCCCACCCTGGGCCTCCTTGAGAGCCATGAAGAGGGCAAAATCATCCAGCCAATCCGTTTGCTCTTGATTAAACTTTTGGAAGCCCGCCTGCAGCTCAGCAGATTTTGTCTGTTGGAATTGGTCGTAAGCTTTATCCAATAAATCCAGCTTCCACGGGATCACCTTCCCGTACTCCACCATATCCTCAGAGAAATCCGGATGCTCCTCGAGGTCTTCAGGATAAATTAACCCATCCTCAACGAGCCGGTCAGGGCTTATTAAATAAGGATTTCCTGCAAAGGCCGAGAATGTCTGATAGGGAGAATCTCCGAAGCCCGTGGGCCCCAGCGGTAAGGTTTGCCAGAGACCACAACCTGCTTCCGCCAAAAAATCGACCCAACGATGAGCCGTTGGACCGATATCTCCAATTCCATACGGCCCGGGAAAACTCGTCGGATGGAGAAGAATACCCGCAGAACGTCTAAACTTCATAAGCCATCCTTTTGGTTTGAATATAAGCATCGCTGCGGATAACATCAGAGGGATAATCCGAGGCAATAACGTCCGTCGCAATCACAGCCCCCGGTTCGATCGTGATCTTGGCTGGCAGGTGGCTGTTTTTTCCAATCATACAAATCCGCAGCTCTTCACCCGCTTCCATCGACCCAACCCGGGCATTCTCTCCGATTCGAACCTGCTTGTCCACGATGGAACGTTCAACCACTGCTCCCGCCTCAATCACACTCCCAGTCAGGATTACCGATTCCCGGATGACCGCATTGGGCTTCACTACGACCCCAGGCGAAAGGATGCTCCTCTCGACCCTCGCTCCAGCGCCGATCACCCCACCGTCCGTGATCATGCTGTCGTGAATTTCAGCACCGCTTAAAATTCTGGCTGGTGGTCGCTCCTCGGTTCGCGTATGGATTATCCAAGAACGGTCGTTCAAATCAATCGGCGGAGGATCGACCAGCAGATCCATGTGCGCCTGCCAGTAAGAGTCAACCGTCCCCACATCAACCCAATAGCCAGTGTAGGGAAAAGCGAAAACTTTGGCGCCCCCGACCACCATTCGCGGCAAAATATCCTTTCCAAAATCATGGGAAGAGTCCGCTCGCATGCGGTCCTCCCAAAGGACCTTGTCCAAAACCTGCCTATTGAAAAGATAAACGCCCATATTAACCAGATTGGACGTCGGCTGGGGTGGTTTCTCAACAAAGGTGGAAACCCGGAAATAATCATCCACACCGACAATGCCAAACCGAGAGGCTTCATGCATAGGCACCCGGATAGTGCCCATGGTCACATCGGCTTCATGGTCGATATGAAAAGCGATCAGTGCATCGTAATTCATCTCGTAAATATGATCGCCAGAGAGGATCAGAACTAAATCTGGTGTGGAGTGTTTAATAAACCGGAAATTCTGCTGAACCGCATCAGCGGTGCCAAGATACCAATCGGAGGCACCCCGCGCTTTATAAGGAGTGTAAATTCGCAATCCGCCGGTAAAATCTCGGTTTAGATCCCAGGGTCCACCAACACCGATGTGTTCGATGAGCGAGTGAGGCCGGTATTGGGCCAGGATCATCACGTCAAACAAACCCGAGTTTACGCAATTCGAGAGCGTAAAATCGATTATGCGGTATTTCCCTGCAAAAGGAACTGCTGGTTTGGTACGTTTTGCCGTCAAAGTACTCAAACGTGATCCTTCGCCGCCAGCCAATATCACAGCCCTTGTCTTCATGAACTCCTCCTCTCACAGTTGATCAA
>DATCIL010000725.1:0-1251 GCA_036507795.1 Anaerolineales bacterium
CATCAGCATCTATCGATGGCTAATGCGGTTGGCAGGAGATCAGTCAGCCAACCTGAAAACCCTGGCGATCTTCTACCTGCTCGTCGGCAACACCCTTGCCCTCCTTGCGATCTTCATCGATCAGGTGATCCTTTGGAGAGAATGGGAACGGGGCATCCGCTTTCTTTTGAGCACCATTCACCCTATCGTGTTTCTGCTTGCCACCGCCTATTTGAGCTGGTTCGTTATTCAACGGGAGAACGTCTCTTTAAGCCGGTCGTTATTCCGGGTTCTACCGGCCATGATCCTGAGCGGACCGCTTCCTGGGATGTTCTTCCGCTTACATAAAAATGATTTTATATCAGTGACGAAATGTGCAACATTCGAAATCTCAACCAGAAAGTGACCGCTTACGTAGAAGCGAGCCCGTCCCACTTCCAAGGCCTGATCAACGGTCTGATTGAGATAATCTGCGAAGCCGAGCCCCAGATGGAAGCCGACATTAAGTGGAACCGCATCACATTTACACGGAATGGCGATTGGCACCACTGGATTTGTGGAATTGAACGGACTAAGAAATACGTCAGCTTTGTGTTCCACGAAGGAGCGCTCCTGGAGGATGAATCAAGAATCCTCCAAGGCACGGGCCAATATGTGCGACACTTTAGGATGACCAGTCCGGCGGAAATTCCCAGAAAAGAACTGGTTGACCTGATCAAACAAGCCGTACTAAAACAGACCGATATGTTGGGCGACGACCAGCGAAAAGGCCACCTTTAATATCGGCTATGAAGATGGGTGGTCTCCTTCTACCGTGTTGCTGGCGCTCCATGATACCAGAGACTCGCTCACAGCGCCATCCCCGGCGCCATCTGGCGGGAAGACGCCGCCGAGGACGGCGGCTGGAGCGTTGTTTGGATGGCCGCCAGAGCGTGGTTTCCGCGAGCGATACTCATCAGAGAGACTATTTGAGGATGAAAGAGCAAAAAAAGGAACAAAAGTGATCCCTGGTTACCGTGCCAAAGGTCATGCTTTCCCGCCAGGCGATGTGCTTCGCAAATTCCTTGGTTACTTCTGGGGAACCCTTGCGCGACCAAAGGTAACCCTGGACGAACTGGCCGGACAGACTTGCATCTGGCCGGCGGTGATGCTGGCCGGGCTGAGCCTGGTCCTCACCTGGCTCAACCTGCTGCTGTTCATCATCTTCAGGCAAGATTGGCTCGGCACCCGGCGCGATCTGTTGGACCCGACCTACGTTGGCTTCTTCGGCCA
>DATCIL010000726.1:0-13997 GCA_036507795.1 Anaerolineales bacterium
GATGCGGATAGCTCCCGCCTGCTCCAGAAGGAACAAGCGCCCCGAGCCGTCGTTGGGGACGGCCATGCCCACCGGGCTGCTCAGACCCTGGGCTACCAGCTGCCAATCGTAACGGTTGGGGTCCGGCAGCGAACCGACCTCTTCCTGGGTTTCCTCAGGAGGAGAAGTTGGCGTGTCGGAAAGGGCAGGCGGCGCGGTTGCGGCTTCAGTAGGCGGCGGCGCGATATTTTCTGGAGTTTCCTGCGGCGCGATGGTTGCAGTTGGCTCTAACGGTTGGATTTCTCCGGCCGTTGGCGATGGACTGAGGGGCTGGGTTGCTTCGTTTTCAACCGGATTTGATCCACAGCCGGCTACCAGCAGGGACGCCAGGATTAACAGCAAAGCCAGGCCGGCTCGAAATTCAGAGATCCGGTGAACCGCGTTATCAGCGGCTCCCGGTTGCGCCAACTTGTACACACGTCGAGTCACTATTCCTCCTTGAATTCCCCCTCAACAATCTCCTCATCCTCAATATCGGAATTACGCCATTGAGCTGGAACGGTCAGGGACAAGGCGCGCATATGCTCTTCCACCACGTGAGGTGGGCAGAGCTCCACGAATAAATACGACCCAACCCAGAGGATGGCGGCATCGTCAAGCGGGCCGGGCGCCAGGTCGGGGATGAGCAAATAGACGAAGGATACGATGGGAACGATTTTCAATAAGGGGTGCACCCGCGAATCGGCCATCAAGCGAATGATCAGTTTAATGCGGGTGAGCAAATCGTCAAATACGCCACCCCGGTGCGGGGTGATCGTGCGGTTATCTTTTTCAGGCATATAACCTCCTATTATTCTTCTATCCTAAACACCTCGCCCGCGCTGTTGCCCTGCACCTCCGGGAAGTAAAATTGCCAGGCGCGGGCCGGTAGGACGCGGTATTCTCCGGGATGCAGGATCACTAAAGTGTAAGTCAATTCGTAGGTGCCGGGTGGGAGAGAATCGGCTGCCCAGGCGATGCGGTCGGCGCGGATCTGAGGGTTGCCAAAATACCACCAGCCCCAGCCCTCACCGAAGGGGTCGCGCGGGTCATAATCGGCTGCTCCTTGCTGGCTCGTCTTGAGGCTCGTGTCAAGCACCTCGGCACCGGCAGGGATATAGTCTTCTACCAGCAAGTAATAGCCGCTATCCGGCACAGTGACGGTCACCCGTACGTCGATCAAATCCCCTGCTTCGGCCTGCTGGATTGGATCGCATTCGCCCCTCGCGCAGGCATCTCCGTTCGGAAAGTAAGCCCGGCTGACGCTGATGCCGTTATCGGCAGGGCCGACATCCTCCACCGGGCGGTTGGCGCGCAGATGAGCGCGGTAGTAGAGCCTTCCTTCACCGGCCTCACGTTCGATCACCAGGGCATTGGGCGCTTGCGGGTGCAGATCGGCGATCGGCGCCTCACCCTTTACAGGCGTCAATTGGGTGGCGCCGCCTGCCTCGCCGCTGACCAGGGGCGCTCCGTTCAAGGCCGCGGAGAAACCGAAATCGCCGCCCAGCTCGCCGGTCCCCTGCATCACCTTCGCCAGCGCCATCAGCGTCCAGGCAGTCTCGTAGGTCGAGGCCCAACCGCCCGAGGCGCCCCGGTGCGCCATCAAGTAGCGGACCGTCTCCGCAATCAACGGCGAGGCGGGATCTTGCTGCGCCAGGGCATATAGAACGATGGCGCTGCTAAAAACAGGTGTGCTCATGTTCTGGTAACCCGGAAGCTGGTCTTCCCAATGAGCGCCGGTTCCAGTCCGAACAGCCAGGGAGCGCAAATCGGATAGCAGCGTCCTGATCCTGCCATCATCCGGCGCAATTTCTTGGATGGACAGGGCCAGAAAGGCCTGCGCCCAGGGGTTGAGGCCCTCTCGCTCCTCAAAGAGCGCGGCAATCCCGGCCGGATCCGCGGAATCAAGCTGAGCCAGAACATACTGCTGGAATGCCAGGCGGTCAAATTGCCAGGATTCGGTGAGCATATCGGGAGCCGGCAAGCTCGCCAGCAGATAATCGACCGCCCGCTGGATGAGGCTCTCACCCACACTTACCCCCGCTTCCCGCGCCCGGAGGAGACCGAAGAGCACATAAGTGGATACGTAGGAGTCGCTTTCGTCTCCCGTCCACCAACCCCAACCGCCGTCTGTATTCTGCCGCTCGGTCAGCAGCGTTAATCCTTCATCAACGGTACGATCCAGGCGAGTTTGCAGGTTTGGCGCTTCCAGACCGAAATCCTGCAAGACCCGGTAAGTCTCCAAGTTAGGCAAAAAGCGTGACAGGACCTGTTCCGTACAGGAGTACGGGAAATTCTCCAGGGCGGCAAAGGAGTCCATCATGGCTGCGCCCAAAGACGGCGCCAGCTCCACGCTCAGCGCGCCACCCTGCGTTTCGAAGGAACGCGGCAGGCTGACCAGCTCCAGGCGTTCGCCTCCCTCTTCCATCACGCCCGAAGTGGCAAAAGTTTGGGCAGTGGTGTAGCTCAGAACAGGCAAAACGCCAAACTCCGGCCGGGCGGCGTCCTGAAGATCACCGGCCCTGGCAGAGAAAACCAATTCAGCGCTTTGTGTGTCCAGCGCAGCGCCCCACCAGGCTACGCGCTGCCTGCCGCCGGCCGGCACGTTCACTTGTTGCTGTGCGGGGCTGTCCTCGTCTAACCCAAATCCGGTCGCCTGTAAATTGACGTCGACGACCAAAGGGCGATCCGTGTTATTATGCACCACGGCTGCCATTAGCGCGTGGTCGCCCTGCACCAGGAAGCGGGGCGTAACCGGCCGGATAAGCAACTCTTTGGTGGTGACTATCTGGGTCCCAGCCTGACCGACGCGGGTATCGGCTGTTAAGCCGCGCAAGTCCGCCTGCCAGGTGGTCAGGTTATCCGGCAGTGTTACGCTCACCTGCGCCTCGCCATTCTGATTGGTCACAATCTCGGCCTGCCAAAGGGCGGTGTCCAGGAACTCCTCCCTGATGAAGAGGGGTTGGATGAACTCACCGCCACCCCCACCACCAACACCATCCGGGCCAACTGCCCGACGGCGGGTATGAGCCGCCATAGCAATGCCGGTTTGCACCCCCAAAGGTTGGACTCCGTAAAAGGCGGAAACGATATCTTCAGAAAACGGGTCGGCCAATGCGAGCACAGCCCTGTCCACCACCGCTAATGAAAACTCGCCCACTGCCGGGTTGTCCTGGGCATCCGTCACCCGCACGTCAAACCTCACTGGCTCACCGGGACCCGTCCGGGATGGTTCGCTGGTCAGGGCAACGTTCAAGGTTTGCGCGTCCGGCCTGACGGGCAGATTGACGTACCCCTGGCGAAAATCTGGCGTTCCGCTGGCGTTCCGCTCTAATAATGTTACCGAAACGTAAACGTTAGGAGCGTCCTCATCGGTTAAGGGCAGAGGAATCTGCTTCCCGGCGCCTTCGATCACCATCATCTGGTGACGCAGGATCACCCCACGTTCCACGGTGATCAGAGCAAGGGCGCTTCCTTCGAACGGATTGGGAATAAAGACCTGAGCGGTCTGGTCAGGGAGATAAGAGACCTGATCGGCGGTCAGGCGCAACCTCTGGTTGGGCAGATTGGGCCAGATCGCCTGCCCGGGGCCGCCAACCCACAGGTTGATTTGCGTGCGGGCGGTGCGTTCCTCGGGGTGCAGGCCGCGCACGTCCAGCTGGTAAGTGCCCGGTTCCGGCGGGGTAAAAGCCAAACGGGCGATGCCTTCGTTGCTGGTGACAAAATCCGTACTACCCACCAGGGTAGTTTGAGGTTCAAAGGAGGGCAAATTAAGGGGATCACCAGGCCGCGGATCTACCCGTTCCCAAACCACTTTATGAAAATCGGCTCGTAAGGCGCGCGATCCAGCGGGTTTGCCGCTCCAATCCACAACCAGCACTTCAAACCCGGTAGTTCCCCCGGCCTGCCCAACCCAGGCATCCGGCCGGACGCCGATATAGTACTCTGCAGGATTAACCTCCAGGCTGGCGCGGGCGCTCACCGGAATGCCGCTCTCATCCTCGGCGGTCGCCTCCAGCGTGTAGCCCTGTCTTGAGTCTTCCTGGGCGGCAGCAAACTCCAGAGCCAAACTGCCATCCGGACCGGTTTCACCTTCCCCTTCAGCGACCAGTTCTCCGAAAGCAGGAAAGCCTCCCGGCAGCGGCAGGAGCCAATCCGTTTCTTGCGTCCCCACCTGATATCCTGGAAGGTTGAAGGTCGATCGCTCTTTGAACAGCTGCCATTTTACCGGCACGTTTCCAGCAGGCGCATCAAAGAAATAGCGCGCCTGAACATCGGCGAGCAGCGGGGCGCTGGAAAGGACCTGGTCAGAGGTAAAAGAAACTTGCAAATCGATTTCCGGCTTGCGAAACTCAGCAACCTGGAAAGAAACCGTGCTGAAGCTGGCCGCCTGGCTGGTCAGGTTATAAATACCGGGAGCAGCATCCACGGGGAGCGTATAAGAACCATGAGCCGTGCCAAAATCCGAGAACCTCAGCTCAAAGCTGCTGACTTCCTCGCCGAGTTCACTAAACAAGGCAAGCGGGAGAGTGGCCTGCTCGGGCAGGGCGTAGCGCCCGTTGTACGCCTGGCGGGCGATGACCCGAAAGTAAACGGTCTGCCCGGGCCGGTAAATCGGCCGATCTGTGTAAAGATAGGCCTGCAGGTGGGGAGGCGCATAGTTGGTGGGGATGGCGAAACTCCAACCTTCGACGCCCTGGTTCCAGGTTGAAAGCGCCATGGCAAAGTTTTCGTCCCCCGGCTGCCCCAGCGCAGCATAACTGGTGCTGAAAACATCGTCCAGGTCGGAAATCGAAGTCCTCAGAATACCGTTTTCGTCGGTACGACCCTGAGCCAGGACGGCGCCATCCTCGGCATAAATGCTGATGGGAGCTTCTGCCAGCGGCCTGCCATCCCGCAGGTCGACTACCCAGACTAAGGCATCCGTGGCGCTCATTTTGAATGTCAGATGGATGTTGCTGACCACCAGCAGGAAGGGTCCGGGATATATGCGATCGGATTGGAGGTCGAAGCGCACGTAGTAGAGGCCCGGCCTCAGGGAACCGCTGCCCAGCGAAAGTGGGATGTCAACGGGCTGAGCGCGGTTCGCTGCGATTGTTAAAGTGTATTGATAAGAGCGTTGGTCCTCCGATTCATAATTTTGACGCAGATCAAAATTGTTGGGAGCCCGCATGTCGATAAAAGTGTCTATCGGCAGGGTACCTATGGAAAGCGAGACCTCGGAAATATTTGTAACCTGGGCGTTCAAATTCGAGTCTTGAGGGGTGAGGAACAAGACATCGCTCCCCGTCGTCACGATGATATCCGGGTCGAGCGGGAGCGTGTGGAAATCAAGGCTGAACTCTTCTCCCAAGCGCCCGCCCCAGGCGTCAGGGAGGTTAGGCGACAAGATGAGCGTGTAATCCGTATCGGCGGCGAAATCGCCGATCAGGCGCAGATTACGCCTGTCCTCTTCCGTGAAAGCCTGCAGGTTCGGCACCTCCGGAGAGAAGGTGATGAACTGCGGGATATCTCTAGAATTGATGGGGGCGTTGAAATGGATGAGAACGCTGGCGAAAACGTTTCTGCGCCCACCCTGGAATGGTTCCGTACTGACGACGCGCAGCGACTGCACCGTCTGAAAGACCTCCTGAATCTCCTGGTCCAAGGGGGTGCCGCCGCTGGACTGCGCCGGTTCACTTAACAGCAGCTGATATTCCTGGCTACGTTTCAGCAGATTTGTGGGGGAAAAGGTAGCTTCGGTAAGGTCATCGTTCCAGTCAATTTCACCCGGTACGCGATCGTCGTTAGAATCCAATAACGCAAAGTTCTCTGCCAGGCTGTCCGGATTCATGGGTTGATTAAAGGTAAGGACGAACTCGCTATCCAGGTTCAAATCTGAAGAGCCCGGGGAGGGTTCGATGGCGACTAAACGGGGAGAGGCTGTGCTGAAAGACCAGGATTCGGCATTCTCAAGAGAGCTGCCGCCTGCGCTTACCAGATCGGCGTTCAGGCGAACGGCATAATCAACACCTCCCGCCAGAGCTGGTTCCGGAAAGAAAACATAAGTGCTGGTATTGAGCCATTCCCCGCGCCCCTCAGCCTGCGGAGAAAGGGTAAAGGCAGGGGGAAGCGAATCAGAATCGGTGCCCAGCGGCACTACTGGAAGATTAAAAGTAGCCACCACTGCGGAGGTTGGGTCGATTTCCACTGCACTGGGTTCCGGCAGTCGCTCGATCAACTGCAGGTAACCGATGACCTGGTAATTCAGATCTACAGCTTCAGAAAAGGACAGCCCGTTGGCTGCCTGGGCGCTGGAAGCGAGTTTCAGATCGAGTTTACTGGCCGGCGTAAACGGTCTTTCAGGAAGAATCCCGAGGGTAGCATCGTCTTTCCAGTCCAAGCTAAGTGGGTGTCCAGAAAGGGCTGCTTCAACCGAACTCCGGTCCATAGGCTGGTTGAAATATAGCGTGATCTCTCCCTGCACGGGTAATTCGGCTCCAGGAGGCGGATTTACTTCGACAAGTTGCGGAGGTAAGGGTTGGGGCGTCGGGGTGGGTGTGGCCGGGGATGAAGGCGTAACAACCTGGGTTTCAATTTCGGCAGGTATGGTTGGGGTGGGCGTTTCCTGGCCGAAAAAGGGAAGCGAGCATGCCAGGGAAACTGCGATCAGCAGAGGAAGTATCAGCAGTGAACGGCTGCGCTGGCGGGGGGAGGTTGAGTTAATCATGGTGTCACATCACGTGAGCTTCTCAGAATCCAAATCGCAGCTTGAACAGATCTCTCTTAAATGGGACGCAGACCATAGCAAAGTGGTTCCCTGGGCGGATTATACACGAGGTATTGAATTATTTATGACAAAAATCCTGGTTTGCTCCAGGCCTTTTTGCTTACACTCCAAATCACACGATCTCCAGCCCCTGTTCGAGATCGGCAATAAGATCTTCCGCATTCTCAATCCCTAAGGATAATCGCACCAATCCATCGCTAATTCCGGCTTTCAAGCGCTCCTTTTCGGGAACTACGCTGTGGGTCATGCTGGCCGGATGCTCGATGAGACTCTCGACGCTTCCAAGGCTGACCGCCAACCGGATTACCTTCAAGCTGTTCATCAGGCGCTTCCCGGCCTGTAACCCGCCTTTTAATTCAAAGGATAACATGCCTCCAAAAGCAGCCATCTGTTTCTTAGCTGTGGCATGATCTGGATGGCTTAGCAGCCCGGGATAGTGCACCCTGGCTACTTTTGGGTGCGTATCCAAAAAATGCGCGGCCATATCCGCATTCTCGCAGTGGCGCTGCATGCGCAGCTCAAATGTGCGCAGTCCGAGATTGGCCAGCCAGGCATCAAATGGGCCGGGCGAACTGCCGATCGTCTTCATGAAGTACTGCAAATCCCGGCGAATGAATTCGGGATGGCGGCTGACGGCCACGCCGCCGACCATAACGCCGTGACCCGATAGATATTTGGTCGCCGAATGAACCACCACGTCGGCGCCTAAGGTCAGCGGGCGTTGGCAGTAGGGGCTGGCAAAAGTGTTGTCCACCATCAACCAGGATTGGTGCTGGCGAGCTATTTCGGCAATGGCTGATAGATCCGTTATCTGCATGGTCGGATTTACCGGCGTTTCAAGATATGCCAGAACGGCCTCGGGATGGCCCTGGAAAGCGGCCTCCCAACTAGAAATCGAGGTGCCCTTTACCCATACCACCTCTATCCCTGCTCTTGGGGCAATCTCGTCCAGGAAATTGAAGGTGTTGCTGTAGATCGATTCTTGCGCCAGGATGGTCTCTCCTGCACGGACCCTCGCCAGGATAGTCGTGGTAATGGCGGCCATGCCGGAAGCAAACGCCTTCCCCGCGGCGATTTGCTCCAAATCATCGTGTGGATGGGCAGAAACCAGGTCCAAAGCTTCCAATAACGCTACCTTGCGGGCAAACTGCTCGCTGTTGGGGTTGCCCAACCGCGTATAAATATAGCCGGGATGTCGCCCTTCGAAAATGGCTGCGCCGGTATCGACGTCCGGGAAACCGAAGGTCGAGGTCTGGTAAATCGGAGCGACCAGAGCGTGGTGTGGATTATCCCCTTCGGCAAAATGATTCATTAATGTGCTCAAGCCGTGCTTTGGCAAAACGTCTTCCATAACCCGCTCCTTTTAGCTCTCCGGCAAAACCTGCTCTTCGATTATTATACGCTTTTCCACAAGAGCTATTATTGGTACAATTGAAAACATTCGCGGGAACTCGGGCGATCATACGCCCGTCTAAGTCTTATGCTATGAGAAATTATTCTACGATCACCTCGCCTCAGGTCAAACCGGTCGCCATTCTCTCCCAAGTTTTGGCTGCTCTGGTTGCCGGTTCCATCATCTTTATGGCGCTCGCCGTGGCCGTGATCGTCGGCTATGGAGCGTACAATGCCGGACAGATTTACCCGGGCGTCTCCGTGGCCGGCATCGACCTTTCCGGTATGAAACCGGAGGAGGCCGCGGTCGTATTGGAAAATCGAATATCCTATCCTTCTCAAGGTCGCATCCTGCTCAAAGAAGGGGAGAAGATCTGGTTAGCTTCTCCGGCAGATCTGGGTTTTTATCTGGATCCGCAATCGTCCGCAAGAGCCGCTTACCAGTACGGACGCCGGGGTGGACCGATCGCCCGGCTGGCAAACCAGGTCACGGCGTGGTATTACGGCGCATCGCTGCCTCCCCTGTATTTATTTGACGAACGGGCGACCTATGAATATCTGCAAGGGATTGCACAGCAAGTCGACCTGCCAACGATTGACGCCTCATTAAGCATAGACGGCGTTAACGTGGTCGTCCGCCCGGGTCAGGTCGGGCGCAGCCTCGATATCCCGGGCACCCTGGATCTGATCAAATCTCAAGCGCAGACTCTGCGGGATGGCGAGGTCGAGCTGGTGATCAATGAGACCCCGCCCGTGATTCTCGACGTAACCCAACAGGCAGAGCACGCTCGCCAAATCCTGAGCGAACCCCTGACCCTGGTCGTTCCCGAAGCGGACGAAGATGATGCCGGTCCATGGACATTCGAATCCGATGTCCTGGCCAGTATGCTGACGATCGAACGCGTTTCCAGCCCTGAGGGGGAGCGCTACCAGGTAGGTCTGGAGGCCGAATCGCTGAGAAGCTTCCTGGAAGGCATCGCGCCCAAACTGGCCCGCCAGCGCGAGAACGCCCGCTTCATCTTCAATGACGAGACTCGCCAGTTGGAGGTGATCCAACCGGCTATGATCGGGCGCGCGTTGAATGTGGATGCCACGATCGAATCGATCAACCAAAAACTACTGGCCGGCGACCATCACATCTCGTTGGATCTGGAAACCACTCAGCCTGAAGTGGGAAACGATGCCAGCGCCGAAGAGCTGGGCATTACCGAACTGGTAAGCTCCGAAACGTCGTATTTTTACGGTTCGAGCCCCGAGCGCATCCAGAATATACAGACGGCCTCTGCCCGCTTCCACGGCGTGCTGGTTCCTCCCGGAGCAGCTTTTTCGATGGGAGAAGTGCTGGGCGACGTCAGCCTGGATAATGGTTACGCAGAAGCCCTGATCATCTTTGGCAACCGCACGATTGAAGGTGTGGGCGGCGGTGTATGCCAGGTGAGCACTACCCTTTTCCGCACCGTTTTCTTGGGCGGTTTTCCGATCATCGAACGGCACCCGCATGCATACCGGGTCTATTATTATGAGTTGCGCGGCGACGGGAGCGTTAATACGCAGCTTGCCGGCCTGGATGCAACTGTGTTTGTACCTCTTGTGGATTTCAAATTCGCCAACGATACCCCCTACTGGTTGCTGATGGAAACCTACGTAAATCCGGCAGCTCGTACATTGACATGGAAATTCTACTCCACCTCCGATGGGCGCCAGGTTGAATGGGACACCAGCGGGTTGAGGAACAAAGAAGACCCACCCAAACCACTTTATGAAGAAAACCCTGAACTGGAGAAGGGCGAGGTCAAGCAGGTGGACTGGGAAGTGGAAGGCGCCGACGTGACCGTAACGCGTATGGTGAGGCGGAACGGTGAGGTGCTATCTGAAGACACTTTCAACACCCATTACATGCCCTGGCGGGCCGTTTATGAATACGGGCCCGGAACCAAGGGCATGCCGCCGGACGAGGATGGAAAGAAAAAAGATAAAGAAGATTAATTGGGGAGAATAGGAGAATGATATGGTCAGTGAAGAATTACTTGAAATCTTGCGCTGTCCCAACTGCGTCCGCGAGAAAGACGGTCTGCTCGAATATTACAAAGAATCCTGGCTGATCTGCCAGGACTGCGGGCGCAAATACCCGATTCGAGACGATATCCCCGTCATGCTTATCGATGAGGGCGATAAATGGCGGGAAATGCCCAAAGAAGAACTGCCTGTCCCTCCCCCCGAATCCTAGATATCGATGAACCAGGCCGACTTGATCGCCAGGCTCTCCAGCAGTGACGACCAGCTGGCCGAAGCAGCGGTGCGAGAGTTCACTTCCAGACCATCAGTAGCCCTGCCGGTCTTGCGAGCTCTGCTCTCTGACTCCGATCCGGACGTGCGCTGGTGGGCTGCTCGCGCCCTGGCAGAGATTCGAGATCCCCAGGTGCCTGAACTGCTCCGATCTGCGCTGCGTGATGCTGACGTTTCGGTACGGCAGTGCGCTGCCCTGGGGCTGCGTGAGCAGGCCACCCCGCGAGCCATACAGGATTTGCTTGCCTTGCTGAACGATGAAGATCGCCTGCTGGCGCGCCTGGCTGCCGACGCCCTGATCGCCATTGGCGCAGAAGCAGTGCCAGCGCTGCTGGAAGTCCTGCAAAACGGACCTCAGACCGGGCGGCTGGAGGCCGTGCGCGCTCTGGCCAGGATCGGGGACCAGCGGGCCATCGCAACGCTGTTCACCGCCCTGGATGACCCTTCAGCCATCGTAGAGTACTGGGCCGACGAGGGATTGGAGCGCATGGGCATCGGTATGGTCTTCTTCAAATAGAGGCAAGACTGCAGGGACAGATCCATAGCGGCAGATCTGTAGGGGCAGGTCTCAGACCTGCCCGTAGCCCATAGTATGATCATTACGACCGGACAAAGGCCCAGATCAACCATACCCCGATCATTACGACCCCGATTCCAAAGCGGGCGAAGAACGAGAGCCCCCATCCCAGGGCCAAACCGCGGGTCGCGCGCCAGGCTTTATCCCAGTCCCGCCCGCGCAAGAACTCAACCAGAAGGACTGCGCCCGGTGCGGCGATGAGCCCGCCAATCGGGGGAAATATTATTGTCCCCAAAATTCCGGCAGCCATTCCTACAAGAATTGAGGTCCAGGAGGCTCCGCCCCGGCGCGCCCCGGCGCCCATCAAAATATTATCAACAATTTCGCCGGCGATCATCAGCAGGGTGATGAACACGAACATCACGATGCCCAGGGTTTCGAATCCCGTCACTATGCCATACCCAAGCGCAGCCAACCAGATCACCAAGATACCCGGGAAGATGGGGATAATCAGCCCAAATAAGCTGACCAGCATGACAAACAACGTCAGGCCGAAGATGGAGGTGTCTAACCAGGTGGGCAAGCTAACCCTCCGGCTCGATCATTTCAACGCCGCCCATCCACGGACGCACTACTTCCGGCAGCACTACCGAACCATCTGCTCTCTGGTAGTTCTCCAGAACCCCGATCAGGGTGCGCGGCAGCCCAAGCCCCGAACCATTCAAGGTGTGCACGAACTGCAGCCGGCCTCCATCCGCCGGGCGGTACTTGATATTGGCGCGGCGGGCTTGAAAATCGGTTACGTTCGAGATCGACGACACTTCCAGCCACTCGCCGCAGCCCGGCGCCCACACCTCGATATCATAGGTAATACTGGCGGTAAAGCCTAAATCGCCGGTGCACAGCTGGTTAATGCGGTAGGGAAGATGCAGCTCGGCGCAAACCTGTTCGGCATCCGCCACCATCTTCTCGAATTGAGCCGGCGAATCCTCGGGCCGGCAGAATTTATACATCTCGACCTTATCGAACTGGTGTCCCCGTTTGATGCCGCGGACATCCCGGCCGGCGCTCATCTTTTCCCGCCGGAAACACGGCGTGTAGGCCGTGTAGTGCAGAGGCAGGTCCTCTTCGTCAATGACGTCGTTCATGTGCAATCCGGTGAGGGGCACTTCGGCGGTCGGCACCATCCACAGATCCTCTTCATGGTCATGATACAGGTTATCCTCGAACTTGGGCAGCTGCCCGGCGCCGTAGAGTACTTCACCCCGCACCATGAAAGGTGGGTACTTCTCGGTATATCCTTGCCGGATGTGCAGGTCCAGCATCCAGGCGATCAGGGCGCGCTGCAAACGAGCTCCGGCTCCGCTGAGCACGTAAAAGCGCGATCCTGCCAGCTTCACGCCCTGTTCAAAGTTAATAATCCCCAGCTGCGCGCCCAAACCCCAGTGCGGCTTGGGATCGAAGTCGAACTCAGGTGGTTCGCCAACCGTCTTAATTACCACATTGTCGCTCTCATCAACTCCCAGAGGAACCCGCTCGTCCGGGATGTTGGGAATCTGGTTGATGAGCTCATCGAGCTGCGCCTCGATCTGGTCGAGCTCGGCATCCAGTTGGTCGATGCGCTCGCCGACCTGGCGCATTTTCTGGATCTTGGCCTGCCGCTCGCTCGCATCTTTCATTTTTCCGATCTCTTTGGAGACCAGGTTGCGCTCTGCCCGCAGATCCTCTACTTCCTGGATGCGGGTGCGGCGCAGCTCGTCCAGCTCAATGACCTGGTCTACGGGAGAGGTCGGCATTTGCCGCTTGCGCAGCGCTGCCCGAATCAGGTCAGGCTGTTCGCGGAATAGATTAATGTCCAACATTTAGCACCTCCTTGCAACAGAATCAATAACGCCCCCTCGCCAGCAGGACGAGGGGGCGCTCGTGGTGCCACCTGCTTTCGCCGTCCCTGCACCGCAAAATGAATTTTGCGGTTCCAGCATCGGCCTCTACCTCGCTTTAACGGGCGAACCCGGCGCCCCTTACGACGAAAATCTGGCTATCTTCGTCCCTACGGGGGCAACTGGCCCTAGCGGGCCGGCGGAGGGGATTTCACCGATTGACCTGCCGCCTCGCACCACCCGGCGGCTCTCTGGGAGGTTTCCCGGCTACTCTGCTCCGCGCAGTCTTTTCGGACTGGATTTATAGGATTATACCGTACACAGGGATTGTGTCAAGTTCATCGGCCATTGAAGTTCATCGGCCATTGAAGCCACAAGCCAAAGGAAGAAATCACTAATTTCGCCAATCTGCGCGAATTGAGAAGTATGGGAGTACTATCGATTTGGATTTATAATATTTATCAGACACCTCGAAAGGCCTGTACGAGCGACTTTCTACAAAATGAAAACCTCCCATCTTGACATCTCGCCGGAAAAAATCGCCATTTATCGGCAGACAGCTCAGCGCAGACGAGATCAAGAAAGAGCTGAAATCACCCGTCGCAAAGAGCAGGGCTGGCAGGCTGCCCGGCGAGCTGCGCATTTGCTGAAAGAACAATTCGACGCCACTCGGGTGGTTGTTTTTGGCTCCCTGGTTCACGAAGGCTGTTTTACTCGTTGGTCCGATGTCGACATAGCCGCCTGGGGTATATCATCAGAAGACACATTCAAAGCCATCGGTGCGGTTATGGATATGGATACGGATATCGAGGTAAACCTCGTCGATATAGAATCCTGCCACTCCTCTCTTTTGGAAGTCATTACAAAAGAGGGCATCGAAGTATGATCGAAGCCTACATAATTCTGGCGAATCGAATTCGCAAGGAATTAGGGCAGGTCGAGACTGCCATCAAGCGCACCGAAAGAGCGATTGCCGCTGGTAAAAAGAATCCACAGGATCAGGACTTCTATATTGATTCAGCTGCTTTGAACCTACATGATATTTATGCTGGCCTGGAACGCATCTTTCGCCAAATTGCCGCAACTGTAGATGGTAACGTACCGACAACTGCTGAGTGGCACAGAGATTTACTTC